>JAYKIT010000042.1:0-7204 GCA_035285765.1 Synechococcus sp.
GGGCCAGGTGGTGCCGCGGCTGGCCACGGCCATGCCCCAGCTGAGCAGCGATGGATTGCGGGCGGTGATTCCGCTGCGCCACGGGGTACGCTTCCACGACGGCACCGCCTTTAACGCCGAGGCGATGTCCTTCAGCCTGCGCCGCTTTCTGGCGATCGGCAAGCTCAGCTATGTGGTGGGCGATCGCATCGTGGCGGTGCGGGTGCTCGATTCCCATCGGCTGGAACTGCAGCTCAAACGGCCCTTCAGCCCGCTGGCCAAGCTGTTGAGCCTGGTGAACCTCACGCCGATCTCGCCCACGGCCTATCGGCAGTACCAGGAAGGTTTCCGCTCCAATGCCTTTGTGGGCACCGGGCCTTACACGCTGAGCTACTACAGCCCCCAGCTGCAGCGGCTGGAACCATTCCCCGACTACTGGGACCAGGCCCCGCGCAACCCCGGCATTGCCCTGGTGGGCATGAACACCTCCACCAGCCTCTACGGCGCGATTCAAGGGGGCAGCCTCGATGTGCTGCTCTCCACCAGCCTTGAACCGGAACAGCAGAGCGCCCTGCATCAACAGGCCAACCAGGGGCTGCTGCGCGAAGGCGCCGGACCGGCCTCAGGAATCAGTTACATCACCTTGCTGAGCGATCGTCCGCCGCTGGATCGCCTGGCCCTGCGCCAAGCGGTGGCCCTCACCCTCGATCGCGAACTGCTGAGTCAACGCGTGAGTGATGGCCTCAGACCAGCCCTCTGGGGCCTGGTGCCGCCTGAACTGCCCGGCGCCTTGAGCAACTGGCCCAAGGCGGATCTTGGCCAGGCCCGGGCGCTGCTGCGCCAGGAGGGCTACTGCAACGGTCGCGTTCTGAAGCTGGAGCTCACCTACCGCTCTGATGTGCCGGCCGATCGGCTCGCGGCGCTCACCTGGCAGGAGTTGCTGCGCGAACACCTCAACGACTGCCTGCAGCTCTCCCTCAGCGGCATGGAAGCCACCACGGCCTACAGCCAACTGGGCAGCGGGGCCTTCCAGATGATCCAGCTCGACTGGACCGGTGATTTCCCCGATGCCGACAACTACCTGCTGATCCTGCTGGGCTGCAGCAAACGGGAGGGCAACGTGTGCCTGGAGGGCGATAGCGCCGCCAGTGGCAGCTTCTGGGCCGCCCCGGGGCTGCAGCGGGCGCTCGATCAAAGCGATGAGCGCAGCGGCAACCAGCGCCTGGCGTTGTTGCACCAGATCCAACGCCAGGCTCAGGCCGGCACCCCCTACATCCCGCTGTGGATGATTCGCACCAGGGCCTGGGCCAAGACCACCATCAGCACACCAAGCTTTGACGGCTCCGGCATCGTTCGGTTTGCTGAGTTGCAGCACCAGGAGCAGCGATGAGCCGGCGTCAGGCCATCACGCGCTATCTGGTCAGCCGCCTGCTGCTGGCGCCGCTGATGCTGTGGCTGATCGCCACGCTGGTGTTCCTGCTGCTACGCGTGGCCCCCGGAGATCCGGTGGATGCACTGCTGGGCAACCGCGCCAGCGCCGTGGCGCGCGAGCAGTTGCGAGCCCAGCTGGGGCTGGATCAACCGCTGCTGCACCAGTACGGCCAGTTCTTCTGGGATCTGCTCCACGGTGATCTGGGCACCTCGCTGCGCAACAGCCGTTCGGTGCTGGAGATCGTGCAGGAGGCGCTGCCGGCCAGTGTGGAACTGGGCCTGGCGGGATTGCTGGTGGCCGTTGTGCTGGGGCTGGCGGTGGGCTTCAGCGGCGTGGCCAGGCCCGAGGGAAAGCTGGATCTGGCGGGGCGCCTCTATGGCATCGGCACCTATGCCCTACCCGCCTTCTGGGCCGCCATGGTGCTGCAGTTGATCTTTGCTGTGGCTCTGGGCTGGTTTCCGGTGGGTGGGCGCTACCCCCCCACGCTGGTGCCACCGGTGGGCACGGGGTTCTATCTGCTCGATGGGCTGCTGCACGCCGATGGCCAGGTGATCCGCGCCAGCCTGCGCCATCTGGCCCTACCGGCCATCACCCTGGGGTTGCTGCTCAGCGGCATCTTTGAGCGCACGCTGCGGCTCAACCTGCGCCGGGCCCTGCGTTCGGATTACGTGGAGGCCGCCCGCTGCCGCGGCATTGGTGAAGCCCAGGTGGTGCTGCGCCACGCACTACCCAATGCGCTGCTGCCGGTGCTCACCATCACCGGGATCACCGTGGCCTCCCTGATCGGTGGTGCCCTGCTGATCGAACTGATCTTTTCCTGGCCCGGCATCGCCTACAAGCTGCAGGAAGCCATTGGCCAACGGGATTACCCGCTGGTGCAAGGCATCGTGCTGGTGATCGCCGCCCTGGTGGTGCTGGTGAACCTGCTGGTGGATGTGATCGTGGCCCTGCTGGACCCACGGCTCAAATTTTGAGCGGCTGAACCTGCTGCTGCTCCAGCACAAAACCCCGCACAGCGCCATGGCGCAGCACCCCCACCGGGGGCGGCTGATCCACTGAAAGGCTGTTGAGATAACCGATCAGCAACTGCTGCAACAGGCGCTGCACCTGGGCTGGATCCTTACCCACCAGATCCGAGCCGAGCTGCATCAGGGCCTCATCGCGCGACACACCCACGGCGGAGAAGTGGCTGCCCCCCTCCACCAGCACCAAGCGGCTGCGGGGATCACGCAACTGCATGAACGGCTGCCACTGCTCCCCATGGGGCGGGGTGATCAGATCCAAGCTGCCACCAATCGACAGCACCGGCACCTGGATCGCATCCAAACCGCTGTTGTGCCAGAGCAGGCTGCCGAAACTGTTCATCAGCACCAGGGCCTCCAACCCAGGGGGTGGGGCCAGCTCGGGCAACTGCAGCTCAGGCAGCTGGCACTGGAGCAGATAAGAGCTGTCGAGCACGGGGATGCTGCGCAAGCCCTGGTCACAGCGCTGCTGCAACCCTGGCTGCGGCTCGGCGCCCGCCCACACCAGGCTGGTGAGGGCCCCCAGCGAGTGCCCCACCAACACCAGCCGCGGCGGTGGCGGCAGCAGCCCGAAGCGAATGCGGCGGCTGCGCACTGCGGCCTCCACCTGCTGCAGGTCCTGCAGCCGGAGGGGCAGCGTTTCCAGCCCCGGCAGCGCCTGGCGCCCCTCGATCAAGGCGCGCACGGCATCGTCGTCGCTGCTGGGATGCTCCACCGCCAGCACCGGCCAGCCCTGGGCCACCAGGGCCTTGGCCAGCCAGCGCATCTGCTCGGTGGAGCCCCCCAGGCCATGGCTGAGCAGGATCCAGCGCTGGGGCGCAGTGGCCTGGCGCGGCCACCAGAGGCTGAGCTCCAGCGGTTGGGGCCGATGGGGAACCGCCAACACCAGCTGTTGCTGCTCAAACGCAGCATCCCGTTCTGGGGGTGGCAACAACGGCGGCAGGCTGAGGCTGCGCACCTGCTGCAGCAGCGCCTTCTGACGTTGCAACTTGGTCCTGAGCTGCTCACCCAATTGGGTGAGGGCATCGAGATCGAGCTCCAGCCGCGGTGCGCGCGCCTGCCGCAGCAGCGACACCACCGTGGGTTGCCCCTGCTGCTGCAGCAACTCCAACAGCAACGGCCCGGCATCGCCCTCAGGGCTGCGCAGCAAGGTGCCGAGTTTGAGCACGAGCTGACGCCCCGCCCAGCTCTGCATCATCAACGGAATGCTGCTGCTTTGCAGATTCAGCGGCTGCAGAAGCAACTGCTGCAGATCACGGCGGGTGTCTGCGTCGAGCAGATTCAGCCAGGGGCCCAGTTCCGCGTTGCGCTCCGGCTGCCGCGCCCAGGCCTCCAACTGCTGCAGATCCAGGGGGATCTCAAGCCCGCTGAAGCGCACCAACAAGCGATCGGCCGCCTGCAGGGGCAGGGCCCCGAAACCGAGGATGCCGAGGCAGAGGCCATGGGTCAGAGTTCGCAGGATCTGCGAGCGAGACAACGGTGCGCGTGGCCAACTGGTGGCACCAGTTTCCCCGAAAGCTGCAACTTGTGGCGGAAGTGCGGGCGCTGGCGGCCCTGGGGGCCGGCGGCATCCTCTTTCTTGGCCCCTTGGTGTTCAACCGCATCGGCCTGGATGCAGCCCTGATCGGCCAAGGGTTGGCCCTGGCCAGTGGGATGGGCCTGATCACGCGTTTCCTCAGCGGCTACGTGCTCGATCGCGGTGTGGGCTTGGCCGTGCCGTTGCGCATCGGTGCCCTGCTCTCGATCTGCGGCGATCTGGCCCTACTGCGGGCCCACGGAGCCCATGGCTTTTTGCTGGGGGAGTTGCTGCTGGGCCTGGGCATGGGCAGCTATTGGCCGGCAGCGGAGCTGGCCTCCGCCAAACTCAGCGATCCGCTGCCATCAAGCGAGGGCTTTGCCCTGGCACGCACCGCTGATGCCCTCGGCATCGCACTGGGAGCACTGCTGGGCACCGCCATGGCAGCACTGCTGGGGGCCGATCAACTGCGTTTGGTGTACGGCGTGGACTTGGGCTGCATGGTGCTTCTGCTGCAACGGGTGGGGCGCCTGCCGCAACTGCAGGGAGTCGAAGCCGGGGCAATCGAAGCCAACCAAGGCCACAACGACACCAACAGCGGCGAGCGGACCTGGCTGCAACCATTGCTGCCCCTGCTGCTGCTGGCCCTGCTCTGCACCGGCCTGATCGTGCTGCAGCAAAGCGCCCTGCCCCTGGATCTGGCCCGCGGTGGGCTGGCCAGAGGCGGCATCGCTGAAGTGGGCGGGGGCCTGCTGATGGGGGTGCAGCTGGGGTTGGTGTTGCTGCTGCAATGGCCGGTGGGGCACTGGCTGGGGCAACACCCGGTGGGCAAAGGCTTGCGCTTGAGCCTGGGGAGCTTTGCCGGAGCCTGCGCCCTGCTGGCCCTCTCAGCGCTGCACCCAGGCGGGCTGGTGCTGCTGCTGCTGGCCCAGGGCCTGCTGGCCCTGGCGATCACGGCCTTTCTGCCCACCATCACCGAAGCGGTGGTGGAAGCCGTGGCAGCACAGCATCAAGGGGTTGCCCTGGGGCTGTATTCCCAGGTGTGGGCGATCAGCGGTATGGCCCTACCACCACTGGCCGGGCTGGCCTTGGAACGGGAAGGCCATGGCATGGGGCTATGGCTGGTGATGGCTGGGCTCAGCCTGCTGGCCATGCCGCTGGCGCCTCAGGCGGCACCGGCGTCACGATCATGATCGGGGGATTTGGCCTGAGCGGCTTCTGGCCAGGCCTCATGGGGCAGGGGCTCGGTGCCGTACTCCCAATCGTCGTAATCGGGGTCGTTGCGGATCTGCTGGTGCACCGCTTTCTGGGCGTCGAAATCGTGCGGGTGCTCCGGGGCAGGGGAGGAAGGCGTTCCCATGGGCGTGAACCAGAGGAGTGAGTCTGCGGCCACTGAAGCCGGGATTGAGCGCCGCTGCAACGCACCTACACGGGGAACCAGCTCTGCAGATCACTGCTGCTGGAGTCTGCAGGCAACACCTCAAAGTCACTGGCCAGCAAATCAGCAGGCTTGGAATCGAGCCTGGCCAGCAATCCACCACTACTGCCGGTCCCGTAATCGCTGCCATTAGCGTTCACATGAATGGCGCCACTACTGCTGTCGTAGATGAGATCACTAGTGCTGCGCAATGCACCCTGCAAATCAACCCAGGAGCTAATTGTCGTAACCACCAGAGTTTCATCATCACCAAACAAGCTTGCAGGAATAACAATCTGATCACCCTCAGATGAATTAAAGTCTGTGATGCGATCAGCCCTGGAACCAATACCCACTGAACGGAATACAAAGCGATCAGCACCTGCACCACCCGTCAACAGGTCAACGCCTTCACCGCCATCCAACACATTATCTAGTGCATTGCCAATCAGGGTATTGGCGCGCTCATTACCAAAGCCCAGCTGTGCAGACCCAATCAAGCTGAGATCGTCTAGGCCAGAAGTAAGTTCCCAGTTGATGGAGGAATAAACCAAACTGGAACCATGCTGGTCGATGATTACATCACCGGGATCATCAACGTAATAGGTATCATCACCAAGCCAACCCTCCATGGTGTCAGCGCCAACACCACCATTGATCACATTGGCAGACGTATTGCCAACAATCCAGTTATCCAAACCGTTACCTGTACCGTCGATCGAGCGGGAGCCCGCAAGCGTCAAACGCTCAAGATGATCCGGCAGCACATAGCTGATCGACGACACAACAACATCAACATCACCACCGCCAGAGAACTCCTGAACCAGATCAGTCACATGATCAACGTAGTAGATATCATCACCCAGGCCACCAATCATGGTGTCAGAACCACGGGCACCATCAAGAGCATTTGAGCCAAAATTACCAACCAAAACGTTGTCAAGATGATTACCAGTGCCATCAAGATCATCAACACCCATCAGCTGGAGAGCCTCAATATTGGAACCAAGGACATAGGACACATAGGCCTCAACAGTGTCGTAGCCATTATCAAGGCCCTCTTGAACACGAGTCCAACTGGTTGACACCACATAGGTATCATCACCAAGACCGCCATAGAGGCGATCAAGGCCACCACCACCATCAGAAAGACGATTATCACCATCAGTACCAATAATCTGGTTAGCAAGCAGATTCCCCATGCCATCAAGATTCAAAGCACTGCCTGTTGCACCAGCTACCGGAACAAGAGTGAGATCCTCCACATAATCCGAAAGCACCCAAGAGATTGAAGCAATCACTTGATCAGCACCTTGACCCGCAAGCTCGATCACAACATCAGCAGCGTCATCAACGTAATAAATATCATTACCTGACTGCCCAATCATGGTGTCGGAACCAGACAAGCCATCAAGAGTATTGGCGGAGAAATTACCCACCAATTCATTATCAAGATCATTACCAATACCAGTACGGGCAAAGGCAGAGATCAATTCAAGGCGCTCCACATGAGCCGACAGAGTAAGCGACACAGAAGCACGAATCGTGTCCTTGCCAGAAAACTCACCAGCCAACTCAGACACAACATCCAGAACAGTATCCACCACATACACATCATCTCCATCACCACCAGCCAGCGTATCAGCGCCATCACCACCATCAAGCATATTATTACCGCTATTACCATCCAAACGATTGGCAGCACGATTTCCAGTGAGGCTCAGATCATCAGAACCCTGTAGAGAAGCCCACTCCACAAAATCATCCAAATGCCAATCAGCCGAAACGAGGGCACGATCAAAGCCACCGATTGACGTTTCAACAACGCGATCATCGAT
>JAYKIT010000043.1:0-4722 GCA_035285765.1 Synechococcus sp.
CGAGCCAGCGGCTGGGGAACCGGAGCCTGAGCAGGCTGCAGCACATCCAGCCAGAAGCGCAGCTGCTCGCCTTCGGCCAACACCTGCATCAGCCGTTGCAACGCCTCTGCACCCTGGCGATGAATCACCTGCAGGCTGAGGCGGCGCAGCAGCTCTGCATCAGCGCTGCTCAGGGCCTGGCGCAGCTCAGAGCGCAGCTGATGCTGACGGGCATTGGTTGAGAGATAGGCAGCCACGGACTCAGCTCAGCTTCCGGTCCAACAACGGCCGGATGGACATGAACAATCCGGCGGAGAGCAGCAGCAGCACCAGCAGGCACTGCCCGGCACTGAGGGCGCCATAGGGAGCCTCCAGCACCACCGCCCCCAGGCTGAACTGGCCCAGGTAAGCCGCACGGATCGGTTCAATCGCGAAGGTAAGGGGATTCAGGGCTGCTAGCCAGCCCAACCAGGCCGGCATGAAGCTGATTGGGGCCAAAGCGGTGCTGGCGAACAGCAGCGGCAGGTTGGCCACAAAGATCACCGCAATCAACTCGATGTGGCCCGGCAGGGCAAAAGCCAGCCCCAGGCTCAAGGCCGTGACCGCAGCCACCAGCAGCACCAGGGTGATCAGCACCACCACCAGGCCGCTGCCCCCTGGCCAGCCATAGCCCAACAGCGAGGCGGCGCCCATGATCGCCACGCTCTGCACCAACGAGAGGCTGGTGATGTAGAGCACCGAAGCCAGAACGATCGAATAACGGGAGCGCAGCGGCGCCACCAGCAGGCGATTGAGAAAACCGAACTCGCGATCGAACATCACCGGCAAGCCGGCATTGAGGGCAGCGCTGAACGCGGTGAACACAATCACGCCAGCGCCAAGAAAACGGCCGTAGCTCACACCACCGGGGATCAACCCCTCAGGGGCCTTGGCAAACAGGGCACCAAACAGCACCAGCCAGATCAGGGGTTGCAGGATGCCGGCCACCAGGGTGGAGGGGCGGCGCTGCAGCTGCAGAAACAGGCGTTTGGTGAGGGCCAGCACCTCCTGCAGCAACTGGCTGGCAGCTCCCCGCTGCGGGGAGTGGGCCGTGGGGGTGTTGAGGGCCGCGGGAGCGAGAGACATACAGAGAGCAGCGGTGGAAGACGAGGAACCAGACAACGAAGGCGTCAGCGCATGGCCTGTTTCTTCTCTGCCTTGGGATCGCGACTGGACACCGACGCCAGCTCGGCATCCATCAAAGTGCGACCGGTGGCCTGCAGATAGACGTCATCGAGGCTGGGGCGGCTCTGGGCCAGGGAGAACACCGGCACCGCAGCCGCCTCCAGCTGCTGGCGCAAGCGATCCAGCAAGGCCGAGGCCTCCCCTTCCACCACCAGGTTGATCGCATGGCCCTGGGCTCGGTTGATCACCACCTGACGCACACCATCCAACTGCTGCAACACCTGCTGCGCTTGCTGCGCCTCCTGAGGGGTGGCGAACTCCCGCACCCGCAGGGTGACCCGATCACCACCAAGATCGCGCTTGAGCGCCTCAGGAGTGCCTTCAGCGATCACACGGCCGCCATCGAGGATGGCCAGGCGATCGGCCAGGGCATCCACCTCCTCGAGGTAGTGGCTGCTGAGCAACACCGTGGTGCCGGCATCGCGCAGTTGCTGCAGCACCTGCCAGAGGGCAGCCCGACTTTCAATATCCAGGCCAACGGTGGGTTCATCGAGCACCAGCACCGCCGGGCGATGCAACAAACCGGAGGCGAGATCGAGACGCCGGCGCATGCCGCCGGAATAGGTGCCGCAGCGACGATCCAGCCACTCCGCCATGCCCAGCAGTTCGGTGAGCTCCCCAATCCGCCGCCGCGCCGCGGCCGCCTCAAGGTGATAGAGGCTGGCCTGCAGTTCCAGCAATTCACGGCCGGTGAGGATCTTGTCGATCGCCACCTCCTGGGCCACATAACCGAGTTGTTCGCGCGCCGCCCTGGGATTAGCCAGGGCATCAATGCCGGCGATGCGCACGGAGCCAGTGTCTGGCGCCAGCAGAGTGCAAAGAATGCGCAAGCAGGTGGTTTTACCGGCACCATTGGGACCCAGCAGCCCGTAGAGGCAACCCGCTGGCACCTCCAGGCTCACACCATTGAGGGCCTGAAGCGCCCCGTATTGCTTGCTCAGTTGATCGAGTTGGATCACAGACGGGCTGGAAGCGGGACCACCTTAAAAAGCCTGAGGCGTCAGAACCCCATCAACTGCTGCAGTTGGGCGCTGAATTGAGCCCCAGCGGCGGTGCGGGCCAGCAGCAGCAGCAGGCAGATGCCAAAGAGATAGAGGATCGACCAGCGGAATAGGCCCTTGGCGCGCTGCCGGTCATCGGGAAGTTCACGCAGGTTGTGGGCCATCTGCAGCAGACGACCGTTGAACGGCAGCACCATCACCCCATAGAACAGCCCACCGCTGGGCAGGGTGAGCACCCCAAGCAATGAGGCCAACACGGTGGCCCAGGCGTAGCGCATGATCGCCTGACCGGTGAACTGGGGCCCTTTGACCACCGGCAGCATGGGGATGCCAACGGAGCGGTAGTCATCGGCGAGCAGCAGGGCGAGGGCCCAGAAATGGGCGGGTGTCCACAGCATCACCAGGGCAAACAACCACCAGCCCCCCAGGCCCACATGGCCCGTGGCAGCCGCCGCCCCCACCAGCGGCGGAATGGCACCAGCCACCCCGCCGATCACGATGTTGCGGCTGGTGCGGGGTTTGAGCACCACCGTGTAGAGCAGCACGTAACTGCAGAGGCCCAGCAGCGAAAGGCTGGCCGCCAGGCAGTTCACACCAGCCACCAGCAGCAGGGCTGCGGTGAGCGTGAGCGCCACCGCGATCAACAGGGCGGTGTTGCTGCTCAGGCGCCCAGACGGCAGGGCGCGGCCGCTGGTGCGTTGCATGCGCCCATCCAGCTGTTCCTCCCAAAGGCAATTCAGCACCCCAGCCGCGGCAGCAGCGAGGGCACCACCCCCGAGGGTGCAGGCCAGCCTTGGCATCGGCAGGGGCCAGCTCTCACTCAGGGCCATCCCGCCAAGGGTGGTGGCCAGCAGCAGCGGGATCAGACGCGGCTTGGCAATCTCCAGCCAAGGGGGCAGCTTGATCCGTTTGCGACTGGGCACCACCTCCTCACGCAGGGAGATGGCCTGGGCAGCAGCGATGGAGTGATCAGCCATGGCTTGAAGCAGGCAAAGAACTGGGGCGCAGCGACAGGGCTGCAGCCGGGAAGGTGGCGATCAGCAGGGCGGCGATCAGCTGGTGGGCCACGGTCACCAGCGGCTCAGCCAGGGCCAGGCGCAGGGTGAGCACGCCGAGCAGCACCTGGGCCACCACCAGCAAGCCGGCGAAGCTGAACAGCCGCCGCACCACGGGTGCTGACGGCTGGGCCAGCACCACCAGCACGCTGATCAAGGCCACGGCTGCCACCGGGGTGGCCAGGGCGCGGTGGGCCGAGAGCCAGGCACAGCCCTGGGCCAAACGCAGACACCGGCCCGAAGCCCACTGGGTTGCCATCAGTGCACCGGCGATGCACTGCAGGTAGATGAGCAGACCCGCAAGGGCCGCTAGGGGAGCTCCGGCCCTGGGGCGCGATCCAGCGGGAATGGGCTGCAGCAGGGTGGCGGCAGCGCTCAACAACGCCACCAGCAACAACGCCGTGGCGAGGTGGGCGGTGACGATGTCGAAGCGGAGCAGCTGGGTGACCGTGAGGGCACCGAGGGCCCCCTGCAGAGCCACCAGCAGCAGCGCCGCCCCACTGAGCCAGGGCAGCCAGCGGGGCTGGTGGAGACGATCCAACAGCGATAGCGCCAGCAGCACGATCAGGCCGATGCCGACAAGAAAGGCATCGAGGCGATGAAACCACTCCAGAAACACCTGAAGGTTCATCTGGCGCGCCGGCAGCAGCGAGCCGTAGCAGAGCGGCCAATCGGGGCAGGCCAACCCGGCCTGCATGACCCTGGTGGCACCACCAATCGCCACCAGAGCAATCAAGGCAACCACCAGTTGCCGACAAAGTGCCGACGCCGTAAGGGGCGTACGAGCGTTGAGCGGAAGAACTCCCAAACCCACCAATGAATCTCCTCTGGCGAGAGGAATAACCGCAACGTAGCGATCAGATCCGCACCAATGCTTAAAAAGACGTGCTGATTGCAACACGGTCAGCCTTTCCGCATTTGTTCTGAAATCTTCTGTTTCAACGCAGTGGCAGCCCGGGCCAGAGCCATAGCCTGAGCGCAGCATTTTTGCTGAGTTTTGCCATGCGCATCCCCTCGGCAATTCTCACCTTGGTCACTGGGATGGTCCTGGTGCTCCTGGGCCAGTGGGTTGCCAATGATGTGAATTTGTTACCTGAAAGTGCCAGCGTGAATGCGCCGGTCTACGACGAACTCTTCCGCGTTCTGCTGGCCATCGGCACCATGCTGCTGGTGGGCATGACCGGCGTTGTGATCTACAGCCTCGTGCGCTTCCGGCGCCGCGAGGGTGACACCCAAGATGGCCCTCCAATTGAAGGCAATCTCTCCCTGGAACTGTTCTGGACTGCCATTCCAGCCGTTGTGGTGCTGTTCCTTGGCATTTACAGCTACGACATCTACGACCGCATGGGTGGCATGGCCGATCTCAACGGCCATGGCATGGGCCATCAAGCGGAACTGGCTTCGGTGCGCCACATGGAACCCGGAGATGAGCAACGCATCTGGGGCGGCATCGCCCCCTCCAA
>JAYKIT010000044.1:0-23534 GCA_035285765.1 Synechococcus sp.
AGCCGGCCAAACCAGCACCAACAACAGCCAGATCCACCTGAACTGAGGTTGCGCCCAAAGCCAGCAGCTAAATGGTGGGAAAAAAAATGGGTCGCCTGAGATTCGAACTCAGGACCAATCGGTTAAAAGCCGAGTGCTCTACCGCTGAGCTAGCGACCCTGGCCCCGGGGGGCGTTGCCCTTGCGGGCGAACAGAAAATTATCACGCAGCCTTCCCACCCCCCCGTACGCCGCGATGAACCCCAGCCCCTGGCCCGAACCTCAGCTCTCCTCCGCCGCCTGGGTGGCCCCCAGTGCCGTGGTGATTGGCGATGTGGAGCTGGCCGCAGGGGCCAGCCTCTGGCCCACGGCCGTGGCCCGCGGCGACCTGGCCAGCATTCGCATCGGCCGTGGCAGCAACGTGCAAGACGGAGCGGTGTTGCATGGGGACCCTGGCGCTCCCGTGCTGATCGGCAGCGATGTGACGATTGGCCACCGCGCTGTGATCCACGGCGCAACCCTGGAAGACGGCTGCCTCGTGGGTATCGGCGCCATCGTGCTGAACGGGGTCACGGTGGGTGCTGGGGCTTTGGTGGCCGCCGGTGCCGTGGTGACCAAAAACGTGCCCCCCGGGGCCGTCGTGATGGGGGCTCCCGCTGTGGTGAAAAAGCAACTCAGCGACGAAGCCCAGGCCGCCCAGGTGGCCCACGCCAAGAGCTATCGCGAACTGGCCGCGCAGCATGCGGCGGCCGCCTGAGCCACCGGTTTGCTGCAAAAGGCAAAACCCCGCCAAGGCCCACACGTTTTGTCCGTAAGATCGGCCCTGCTTCATCTTTCCGGGCTCATGGATCTTCGGCTTGTCTTGGTCGCTACTCCGATCCTGCTGGCCGTGGGCTGGGCTGGTTTCAACATCGGCCGCGCCGCCGTGGGCCAGCTGCAGCTCATGCTGAAGCGAGCACGCGGTTGAGCCATTGAGCGTTTTGGTGATCGGCGCCGGCCTGGCGGGCACGGAAGCCGCCTGGCAAGTCGCCCGTGCTGGCGTACCGGTCACCCTGGTGGAGATGCGCCCTGTGCGCCGCTCGCCGGCGCATCACAGCGACGAATGCGCTGAGTTGGTGTGCAGCAACAGCTTCGGCGCCTTGAGCAGCGATCGCGCTGCGGGCCTGCTCCAGGAAGAACTTCGCAGGTTGGGCTCGCTGGTGATCGGCATGGCGGATCGCCATGCGGTGCCAGCTGGAGGCGCCTTGGCAGTGGATCGCGGCCGCTACAGCGCTGCACTCACCTCGGCACTCCAGGAGCATCCCCTGGTGCGTTTTGAGCGGCGGGAACAACTGCAGCTCCCAGATCCCAGCCAGATCACCGTGCTGGCCACCGGCCCGCTCACCAGTGAGCCCCTGGCCGATGACCTGCGTCGGTTCACCGGCCGGGATGATTGCCACTTCTTTGATGCCGCCAGCCCGATCGTTGAGGGGGAGTCGGTTGATCTTGAGGTGGCCTTTCGCGCCAGCCGCTACGACAAAGGCGATGCGGATTACATCAACTGCCCGATGAGCAAAGAGCAGTACCTCGCCTTTCGCGACGCACTGCTGGCCGCTGAACAGGCCGAACTCAAGGATTTTGAAAAAGAGCACGCCAAATTTTTTGAAGGCTGCCTGCCCATCGAAGAACTGGCCCGCCGTGGTGAAGACACCATGCGCTACGGCCCTCTAAAGCCCATTGGCCTGTGGGACCCACGCTGGGGTGATGTGAATGATCGTGATGTACGCCGGGCCAAGCGTGCCTACGCGGTGGTGCAGCTGCGCCAGGAAGACCGCGACGGACGGCTCTGGAACCTGGTGGGCTTCCAGACCAACTTGAAGTGGGGCGAACAGAAGCGCGTGCTGCGCCTGATTCCCGGCCTTGAGACCGCCGAATTTGTGCGTTTTGGGGTGATGCACCGCAACACGTTCCTGGAGGCACCCCAACTGTTGGAGCCCAGCCTGCAGTTCCGCAGCCGCCCCACTCTGCTGGCGGCAGGGCAGATCACGGGCACCGAGGGCTATGCCGCAGCCGTGGCGGGTGGCTGGTTGGCCGGCACCAATGCAGCGCGCTTGGTCCAGGGCCTGGACCCTCTGCAGCTTCCGCCCACCACCATGAGCGGCGCTCTCACCCACTTCATCAGCGAAGCACCTTCAGAAAAGTTCCAGCCGATGCCGCCCAACTTCGGCCTTCTGCCGGAGCTGGCCCAGCGCATCCGTGAAAAGCGCGCGCGCTATGGGGCCTACCGCGACCGGGCCCTGAGTGATCTGGCCCCCTACTGCGCTGACCCCCTGCCCCCTAAGGTCGCCGAGCCAGCCACCGCCACTGCTCCGTGAGCTCTTCACCCACCTGGGATGTGATCGTGATCGGCGCCGGCATCGGCGGCCTGGTCACCGCCAGCCAACTGGCGGCCAAGGGCGCGAAGGTGCTGGTGCTGGAGCGCTACCTGATCCCCGGCGGCAGCGGCGGCAGCTTCCAGCGGGCTGGCTACACGTTTGATGTGGGTGCCTCGATGATCTTTGGCTTCGGCCAAGAGGGGCACACCAACCTGCTCACCCGGGCACTGGCTGATGTGGGGGAGTACTGCGAGACCATTCCCGATCCAGTGCAGCTGGAGTACCACCTGCCAGGTGGCCTCAATGTGGCGGTTGACCGTGATTACGACAGCTTTGTGCAGCGATTGAGTGCGCTGTTTCCCCATGAAGCCAAGGGAATCCGCGCCTTCTACGACGCCTGCTGGCAGGTGTTCAAGTGCCTCGATGCGATGCCGCTGCTATCGCTCGAAGACCCCGCCTATCTGGCCAAGGTGTTCTTCAAAGCACCGCTGGCCTGTCTTGGTTTGGCCCGCTGGCTGCCGTTCAATGTGGGAGCTGTGGCCCGGCAGCACATCAGCGATCCGCAGCTGCTGCAGTTCATCGACATGGAGTGCTTCTGCTGGTCGGTGATGCCAGCAGACCTCACGCCGATGATCAATGCGGGCATGGTGTTCTCCGATCGCCATGCCGGCGGCATCAACTATCCCAAAGGTGGCGTGGGCACCATCGCCCGCAAATTCGTGAGCGGCCTTGAGCGCCACGGTGGCGCCATCCGCTACAAGGCTCGCGTGAGCAAGGTGCTCTTTGAAGGTCAGCGCGCTGTTGGGGTGGAGCTGGCCAGCGGCGAACAACTCCATGCAAAAAGGGTGGTGAGCAACGCCACCCGCTGGGACACCTTCAGCGGCAAGGGATCAGCCCGGGCACCGCTGGTGGATCAAAGCCACACTCCGGCGCGGGAAGCCCGCTGGCGCAAGCGCTACAAAGCCTCCCCCTCCTTCCTCTCCCTGCACCTGGGCATTGATGCCGCTTTGGTGCCGCAAGGATTCCACTGCCATCACCTACTGCTTGAGGATTGGCAGGCCATGGAAGACGAGCAGGGGGTGATCTTTGTCTCGATGCCGAGCCTGCTGGATCCAGCGTTGGCCCCTGAAGGGCGCCACATCCTGCACTGCTTCACCCCATCAGACATGGAGCACTGGCAGGGGTTGAGCCCAAGCCAGTACCGCGCCAAGAAAGAAGCTGATGCCAAGGGGCTGATCCAACGGCTCGACACCCTGTTGCTGCCTGGTTTGGCCGGGGCTGTGCACCATCAGGAGGTGGGCACCCCCCGCAGCCATCGGCGCTTTCTGGGTCGGCACCAGGGCAGCTACGGCCCGATTCCAGCCATGCGCCTGCCGGGGCTGTTGCCAATGCCGTTCAACCGCACCGGCGTGGATGGCCTCTATTGCGTTGGTGATTCCTGCTTCCCAGGGCAAGGCCTCAATGCCGTGGCCTTCAGCGGCTTCGCCTGCGCCCACCGCATTGGCGCGGATCTGGGGCTGAACCCATGGCAACTGCCGAGCTAAGCCGCAAGCAACAGCTCAATCAATTGATGAAGCCATTGAGCAAGCAACAACGCAACAAGCTAAACAACGCAATACTCGATCAACCAATAATCACAACCTAACCACAAATCGACCAACAAATCATTCAACACTTCAATCAAATAATTCAATCAAACCCATTAATCAGTACACCAGCAACAGCGCACCTATACAATGCCATTTTTAGCCTTTTTGGTTTGCGATGCTGCATACACAACGGCCCCTCCGGCAACCAATGCAAGCAGGCCGGTGCTCAACAGAAAACTCACCAGCATGGTGAAACCAATCAGAGATCCCAGCAGCGACAGCTTCAGCCGCAACAGCTTTGATTTGATCAACAACAGCAGCAGCAAGGCAACCGTGGCTTTCAAGCCAGCAATCTTGGCCGCAGCAACGGGGCAGAGCGGATTGAACAGCAGCATCAGTTCAACTCCAAAGCACACGGGCAACCATCATGGCGGCCCAGGGGGCAGCACCGTGGCGCAGCGCGATCCCAGCACGTGATGACCTTGGCCTAGCAGGCAACACAGCGTGAACAATCCACAACAGCCAGAGCGGGCCCTGAAACCAAGAAATAATCACGCTCAGCTCCATATCGCAGAGCCAACGAAATAATTTTTGGCATGAAATTTCAAGCGTGCTGTCGGGCGCAGGAGCAGAGCAGGCAAGATTCCGAGTAACCAGCTGTTTGGCTGAATTTCATAGCGCAACAGCATGGCTGTTGCTAGCACGTGGGAAACGTATCCAGCCCATGGCGTCCTTCAAGATCAGCATCGAGGGTGGTGGCAGCTTCGACTGCAGCGACGACACCTACATCCTTGATGCCGCAGAGGAAGCCGGTGTTGACTTGCCTTACTCCTGCCGGGCTGGAGCCTGTTCCACCTGCGCCGCCAAACTGATCAGCGGTTCTGTGGACCAGGCCGATCAAAGCTTTCTGGATGACAAGCAGATGGCCCAGGGCTACGCCCTGCTGTGTGTGAGCTATCCCACCAGCGATTGCAGCGTGCAGCCCAACATGGAAACAGAACTGGCCTGAGCTCACTCAGGCCAGGGCGCCGCCTCAATGCAACCGCGTGGCGGCGCCATACCCCTTCAGCCAACGGTTTACCCGCGGACGCAAGCCACTGGGCACCTCGTGCAGCAGTTGATCGAGCTCCATCGCTCCAAGGCGACGCAGATCTTTCACATCCACGTGCCATAGATCCTCCGCTTCGCGAATCAAGCGCGCCAGTGTTCGGGCCCGTTGCCAGGTGGCCAAACGCAAACAGAGCGGCGTGGAGTCATCCATGACTCCAGGGTGGCCACGCTCAAGCGATTTGAATCACAGTCCTCCACAGGACTACAGGAAGTGGAAGAGAACCGCGGGATGCCCCGTTGCACTCAACTGGCCACCGGCACCACTGAAAACGGCAAGGCCATGGCCTGCAGTTGACGCTCACTCAACTGGCGGGTCCAGGCGCCCTGCACAGGCTCATTCCAGCGAAAGCCCGCCTCCCGGGCAAGATGGCGCTCGTTGTAACTCACCTGGGCCCGATAGAGCAGGCGCGGTTCAAGCCCTTCTTGAATGCGTTGGGGAAGATCAGCACAACGCTCAAACACCTGAGCCAGATAAATGCAATCGGTGAGGGCGCGATGGGCTGCCCAAACAGGCACGCCATAGGCCAGAGCCAGATCCCGCACCGAAGGGCGGGCCCGCAATTGGCGCTCCGCGGGCCAACTGATCTGCTCCATGCTGCACAGCCACGGCAGACCAAGATCCGGCAAGAGTCCCTGGCCGAACCACTGCTGATCAAACGCCGCGTTATGGGCCACCGCCAACTGCGCATGGGCCGCTAAGGCCTGCAGCAGCTCCAGGCTCTGGCGCCAGGGTTGAGGTGCCTGGGTCGCCGCCACGGGAATGCCATTGAGAGGCTCAGCAGCATTGACATCAGCGGGCAACAAAAAGGACACCTGGGCCAGCACACTGCGCTGAGGCAGGGAATAGAGGATGGCCCCCACCTCCAGCACCTGATCAGTGGCGGCATCCAACCCAGTGGTTTCGGTGTCGATGATCAGCAGCTGATCAATCACGGCTGCGGCCGCTGGCTCAGCATCCGGCTCTTGAGGCGCTGGCTCTGGCGTTGCGATTGGTTCTGGTGGCGGCTCTGGTTCTGGCTGAAGCGCCGCTGGCCGTTCAGCTTCAGGCCTGGTGGCCGGTTCATCCACCAGGTTCAGCAGGCTGGTTTGTTCCCAGGGGGATTGGGGTTGATCCGCCATGCAGCCACCGGCATTGGCACCATGCTCCCAGTCCAAGGCGCTGCTGATTAGGGTTCTGGCCGTGATGCACACCAGTTGATGCCCCTCGCCAGCGGTGATCAGGCCCCGGAGTTCTGTCTTCAGGATCAGAACGGTGTGGAGCGCAGCCTCAGCGGGATCAAAGGCAAGCCCCTGGTGCTGTTCTTCTATCCCAAAGACGACACCCCCGGCTGCACGATGGAAGCCTGTGCATTCCGCGACAACTACAGCGAGCTGCAGCAGCTGGGCGCCGAGGTGTGGGGCATCAGCGGCGATGACGCCGGCAGCCACCGCCGCTTCGCCGAACGCCATCAGCTCCCCTATCCCCTGCTTGTGGATGCGGGCAACCGCGTGCGCGAAGCCTTTGGGGTGGCCAAGGCCCTGTTTGTGCTTCCAGGCCGGGTCACCTATGTGATTGATGGCAACGGCGTGGTGCGCCTGGTGTTCAACTCCATGCTGGATGCCGCGGCCCACGTGGCCCAGGCCAAGGCAGCACTGCAGCAGTTGCAGGGCTGATCAGACCCCGGCCACACCCTTATCAAGGCCTGTGTGTGGGTGCCCAGTCAAAAAAAATCCTCCCTGACCAAGGGAGGACATCCTTCACAACTCACTTCACCAGGATGGAACGCTGTGACATCTCCCAACAGGTGGAGAACCGCCACAGCTGGGTCGGTTCTCCGTTCGGGTTGGTGGGTGCTTGAGCAACATCCTCAAACCCTCAGCCCTTCATGGGCACAGCACAGTTCAGCAGCCACAGAACAGCCCAAACGACTTCACCAGCTCCAGAAGGAAACAACCCGCGCTGATGCTCTCTCGCTCAGCCGAAGCTGGTTCGATCCAAGCGAATCAAGACCGACTCAATCAGCGGAGGATGGTGATCGTTAATGCTGCCGAGGCGGGAGTTGGAGCTGGCCAAGCCCACTTGGCACCTTCAGCACACACCGGTGTTCTTTTAGGTTGGCCTGCCAAGGCCGTGCCCTTTTGAATCAAACACTCCTCTGCGGCGCGATCCAGCGTTCCGGAGCAAGGGTTCTCGCAGCTCACCGCCGCGTGCAGGGCTGATGCTCTGGCGCCAACGGCAGGATCTTTGGCTGCTGATCCCCCAGCAGCCCATCGGCGTGATTCAGTTTCTTGGGGGCAGCGGCCTGGGTGCCACCCCTCAACTCAGCTATCGCCGCCTGCTGGAGGCCATGGCCCAGCGGGGCTGGCTGGTGCAGTGCTGGGGTTACCTTCCCGGCTTTGATCACCAACTGCTGGCGGTGCAGGCCTGGAAAGCCTTCCGGCAGCAACGCCAAGCGGGATTACCGGTGCTGCGGCTGGGCCACAGCATGGGCTGCAAATTGCATCTGCTGGCGCCTGATCAGGGCCGCGGGGCGACCGCTGAAGTGCTGCTCAGCTTCAACAACTTCAATGCTGAACGCTCTGTGCCCCTGCTGGGAGAACTGGCTCCACGCCTTGGGGTGAGCACGGAGTTCAGTCCCGACCCTCAGCAGACCCTGGAGCTGATCCACACCACACTCAGCCCCAAACCTCGCCTGCTGATCCGCTTCCGCAGCGACACGCTCGATCAAAGCGAACAACTGCTGCAGGTACTGCCAGGAGGCAGCTCCAGCAACGAACAGCTCTTGCTCGGGGGTGACCATCTCACCCCTGCCAGTGCTGGACTGCGCCAACAACTGCTCGGAGGCATGGGTGATGGCGCGCGCCAGCAGGAATTCAATCGCCTGGCGGAAGCGATTCAACAGTGGTGGCAGCGCCGTTGCTCCGCTGCCATCTGAGCGAGCTCCACACAATGAAGATCAACACCGCTGGCAGCACGCCCACCAAGACAGCAACACGGAACGGATCCTCATCACCCAGCGGCAGGGTGTTGCTGAGCACCTGCTCCACCAGATAGAGGCCATAGAGGCCCACCAAGATTGCACCCTCCAGGCGATTGATCACCCCACCACTCCAGAAGATGGGCAAGCAGCCCAATGTGGCCGCCACCATGATCGGGAAATCGCGGTTGATCAGCACCTGATCCACCATCAGCCCTGAACCCCCGGTCACCGCGGCACAAGCCCCGAGGATCAACAGCAGGTTGAGCAGATTGCTGCCCACCACATTGCCGATCGCCAGATCCGTGCGGCCGCGATACGCCGCCACCACAGACGTCACCAACTCCGGCATGCCGGTGCCAGCTGACACGATCGTGAGGCCGATCACCGTTTGACTCACCCCAAGCGCCAGGGCAGCGGCGGTGGCACCATCCACCAGCACCTTGGAGCCAATCACCAGCAACACCAACCCCGCCAGCCCTTTGCCCAGGGCCACCGGCAGCGGTGCTGCGGCGTCGTCATCCAGGTCATCCATGCCCAGGCCGTTCTCTTCGCGGGCGGTGCGCACCTCCCAGATGAGGTTGATCACCAGCACCGTGAGCAGGGCCAGGCCAGCCACCCAGGTGAAACGGCCAGCCGAGCCCATGGCCCAGGTGGCCATCGACACGGCCAACAGCAGTGGCACATCGCGGCGGATCAGGCGGCTCTGCACCCGCAGGGGCATCACCAGGGCACTGGCGCCAAGCACCACCAACAGGTTGAAGATGTTGGAGCCCACCACATTGCTCACCGCGATGCTGTCGGCACTGCCGCCGGTTTGCAGCGTGGAGAGCAGGCTGACGAACAGCTCCGGAGCACTGGTGCCGAACGACACGATCGTGAGGCCGATCACGATCTGGGGAATCCCCAGCAACAGTGAAAGGGCCACCGAACCGGCAACGAAAAATTCACCGCCGGCGAACAGCAAGGCGATGCCCGCAATGATCTGCAGGAAGCTGGTGGCAAACGCCATCGGGTTAGGTGGGTCGGGTCATGGGATTGGGCGGCGGTTCCGCGATTTAGCCATCGGCGCGCAGTCGCTCCAGCACACTGCGATCCTCGAGGGTGCTGGTGTCGCCGCTCACTTCCTCACCGGCAGCCAGGGCCCGCAGGATGCGACGCATGATCTTGCCACTGCGGGTTTTGGGCAGGGCATCACTGAAACGGATCTCATCGGGACGGGCGATCGGACCGATCTCGCTGCCCACGTGCTGGCGCAGCTCAGCCATCAGGGCCTCACTGCCCTGGCGGCCACCCTCCAGGCTCACGAAGGCCACAATGCCCTCACCTTTGAGCTCGTCAGGGCGCCCCACCACAGCGGCTTCGGCCACGGCCGGATGGCTCACCAAGGCTGATTCGATCTCCATCGAACCGAGGCGGTGCCCCGACACGTTGATCACATCATCAACGCGCCCCATCACCCAGAAATAGCCGTCGGCATCGCGGCGAGCGCCGTCGCCGGCGAAATAGAGGTGGCTGCCATCAGCCGGACGGATGTGCTCCCAGTAGCTGCTGCGGAAGCGCTCGGGATCGCCGTGGACGGTGCGCATCATCCCGGGCCAAGGGCGACGCACCGCCAGGAACCCCCCCTGATCGATGCCCACGCTGGTGCCATCAGCATCCACCACATCAGCAGCGATGCCAGGCAATGGAAGCGTGGCTGAGCCCGGCTTGGTGGGGGTGGCAGCCGGCAGGGGGCTGATCATCACGCCGCCGGTTTCGGTCTGCCACCAGGTATCGATGATCGGGCAGCGGTTGCCACCGATCACATCGCGGTACCAAATCCAGGCTTCAGGGTTGATGGGTTCCCCCACCGTGCCAAGGATCCGCAGGGAACTCATGTCGTAGCCATCGGGCACCTCACGGCCGCTCTTCATGAAGGCGCGGATGGCGGTTGGAGCGGTGTAGAAGAGCGTGACCTTGTGCTTCTCGATCAGCTCCCAGAAGGCGCCTGGTTTGGAGGGGCGCGGCGCCCCTTCGTACATCACCGTGGTGGCGCCATTGGAGAGCGGGCCGTACACGATGTAGCTGTGACCCGTGATCCAGCCCACATCGGCGGTGCACCAATGCACGTCGTCTTCGCGCAGATCAAAGATCCACTGGAAAGTGAGGTGAGCCCAGAGGTTGTACCCGGCGGTGGTGTGCACCACTCCCTTGGGTTTGCCTGTGGAGCCTGAGGTGTAGAGCACGAAGAGCCGATCTTCGCTGGCCATGGGTTCCGCCGGGCACGCGGGGGACTGCTGGGGAACCTGCTCGTGCCACCAGTGATCGCGGCCTGGCTCCATCACCACCTCGCCCTTGGTGCGCTGCACCACGAGCACGGCTTTGACGCTGGGCACCGCACCATTGGCCAGGGCCTCATCCACCGCGGGCTTCAGCGGCACCGGTTTGTCTTTGCGGAAACCGCCATCGGCGGTGATCACCGCTTTCACCTCGCCATCGATCAGGCGATCGCGCAGGGCATCAGCGGAGAAGCCGCCAAACACCACCGAGTGGGGGGCGCCAATGCGAGCGCAGGCCAGCATGGCGATGGCCGCTTCCGGCACCATCGGCATGTAGAGGGCCACCAAATCGTTCTTGCCGATGCCAAGCGCTTGAAGGGCATTGGCCGCTTTGCACACCTCGCCGTGCAGCTCTCGGTAGCTGAAGCGGCGCACATCACCGGGCTCCCCCTCCCAGATCAGCGCGGTCTTATCCGCGCGGGGCCCCTCAAGGTGACGGTCGAGGCAGTTGTAGGAGAGGTTGGTGGTGCCCCCCTCAAACCAACGGGCAAAGGGGGGATTGCTCCAATCGAGCACCGTGTCAAAAGGCTTGAACCAGTGGAGTTGCTCTCGGGCCTGGCGCCCCCAGAAGCCATCGGGATCGGCCTCCACTTCAGCCACAAGCTGCTGATACGCCTCAAGCGAACCGATACGGGCACCAGCGGCAAGCTCCGCCGGGGGCTGAAACACCCGCCCCTCCTGCAGCACCGATTCAATCTGGGGTTCGGCCATCGCCAGCGGGCACGCGCACTGTGCCGATTAAACCCACTGCAGCGCTCCGCTGCCGGCAGGCTGACACGGATGTTCAATGGATTGATCAGCCTGCCCCCATGGCATCCACCGCTGCCTTGCCATCGGCCTGCCTGTTTGATCTCGATGGCCTGCTCCTCGACACCGAACCACTGCACGCCGAAGCCTGGAGTGAAGCCATCCGTCACCACGGCGGCAGCCCCACCCCCGAGCTGCTGCTGAGCCTGCGGGGGCGCAACAAATTCGACAATGCCCGCAGCGTGATCCAAACGCTGGCGCTCGGCATCAGCAGCGAGGAGCTGCTGGCCGTGCAGCAACCACTGGCCCGCGCCAAGGTGATCGCTGCCCAGCCCATGCCGGGGGCCGAGGCGCTGGTGCAGCGCTGCAGTGCCCTGGGCATCCCGATGGCGATCGCCACCAGCAGTGGTCGCCAGGCCTGTGCCATCAAATTGGCACCCCACCAGTGGCTGGAACCAATCAGGGTGCGGGTCTGCGGCGATGACCCCGATGTGAAAGCGGGAAAACCAGCACCCGACATCTTTGTGCAGGCAGCACGGCAGCTGGGGGTGGCGCCGCAGCAATGCTGGGCTTTTGAAGATGCCGTCGCCGGCGCCCAGGCAGCCCTGGCGGCAGGGTGCCGGGTGTTTGTGGTGCCTGCGCCGGGCCTTGATGCGGAGCACTATCCAGCTGCGGCAACACTGCTGCCGCAGCTGGATGCCCTCAGCCTGTAGGGGCCACGCTCAGAGCTTGCGGAATTGCAGGCTGGTGGGATCAGCCCAGTTGCCCATGGCCTCAACCCCCCTGGGGTTGCTGGCCAAGTGACGCAGGATGAAGAACACCGCCTCCTGGTGCGCAGGATCCCCCAACTGTTGAGCGATCTGCTCCACGCTGCGGGCCTGACCATCGGCCAGCAGCTGTTCCACCTGCTTCTGCAGCTCGAGGATCGCCGAGGCCGCTTTCTTACCAGCTTCCACACCGGGCTGGTGATAAGCGTTGATATCAACCAGTTCGCCGTAGAAGCCAACGGCCCGCTCGAACAGGGCGATCAAGGCACCCAGGCTGCCCGCGTTGAACTGGCGCAGGGTGAGGGTCATGCTCTGGCGGCCACCTTCACAGAGGGCTGAACGGGTGCCCTGCAGGAAGCCATCGAGGAAATCGCCGGGGAAGGAACCCTCCAGAGCTGGAACATCAGCGGGATCCTCGAGCACTTCGATGAAGGTCACGAAGAAGTTGTCGACGCCATCGCGCAACTGCTGCACATAGGCGTGCTGATCAGTGGAGCCTTTGTTGCCATACACGGCGATGCCCTGGTGCACCACGCGGCCCTGGCGATCGAGGCGCTTGCCCAGCGACTCCATCACCAGCTGCTGCAGATAACGGCTGAACACCTCCAGGCGATCGCGGTAGGGGAGCACCACCATGTCGCGCTTGCCTCTGCCCTCACCGGCCACATACCAGGAGGTGGCCATCAGGGCCGCAGGGTTCTCACGCAGCTTGGGGCGGCGGGTGGCGGCATCCATCACGGCGGCACCGCGCAGGAAGGCCTCGACATCAATGCCAGCCAGCACAGCGGGAAGCAGTCCCACGGCGCTGGTGATGGAGGTGCGACCACCCACCCAATCGAACATGTCGAAACGGTTGAGCCAGCCCTCTGCCGCCGCCTCCTGATCGAGCTTGCTGTCTTTCATGGTGACCGCCACGGCGTGCTGGCTCCAGCGGCAGCCCAGGCGCTCGAGGCGATCACGGGTTTGCACCATGCCGATATGGGGTTCGGGGGTGCCGCCCGATTTGCTCACCACGATCACCAAGCTGGTGCGCAGGCGCTCACCAAGGCCGTCGTAGAGCCGGCTCATACCGGCGGGATCCACGTTGTCGATGAAGTGGAACGGCAGGCCCTGGCGGTTCTCCTGCAGCGCCCGGATCATCAGCAGGGGACCCAGACCGGAGCCGCCGATGCCCACCCACACCACATCGGTGAAGGCTTCGCCATTGCTGGCCTTGAGCCGGCCCTCGAGCACATCACGGCCGAACTGCTGCAGGCGCTTGATTTCACTGCTGATGTGCTCACCCACCGCCCGCTCAGGGGCCAGATCGGGATTGCGCAGCCAGTAGTGGCCCACCTGGCGCCCTTCATCGGGATTGGCGATGGCCCCCTTTTCCAGGGCGTCCATGGCCTGGAAGGCCTGGGCGAAGGGGCCCTCGAAATCGTCAAGCTGCTTGGCCGTGAGCGCCATCCGACTCACGTCCAGCCAGAGTCCCAATGGCTCGTGGTGCCAGAGCAGATCGCAGAAGCGCTGCCACTGGGCCGCCGCATCGGAAGCGTTGAGATCGGGGAGGGTGGTCGCCATGCTCATGGTGCTCATCGAAGGACCCGCTGAAGGCTCTGCAGGCAAGCTATGCACAAAGTGCGCAGAACGGGTTATGGGAAGACACTGCCCAGAAACCCAACTAGAAGCGGAAAACTTGTGCAGACCTAATAACTGTCCTTAAAATTGTTGTTGCAGCTTGTAACCCCTGCGACAGACGTGAGACGGCGCCTGACCATCACAGCGTTCTGCCTCGGCCTCGGTTTGCTTGGGATGCAGCGCAACAGCCTGCCGCCGATGGCCGCCGACAACAGCAGCGAGCTACAGCAGCCCCTGGTGGCCGAGGGACTGCGCCCCGACCCGGCTGACTTCAGCCCCGAAGAGCTGCAGGAGCTGCAGCGACGCTTCGGTGTGCACGGTCCGCAGCCGGCCCTGGCCCAGCTGTTCACCGCTGGCCTGGATCAATGGCAGCCGCTGCGCAATCACACCCTGCAACGCATTGAGGTGCTGATGCCGGCGATCCGGCGCGAATCCCGCTCCCGCAGCATCAATCCCATGCTGCTGAGCGCCATCCTTTACGACGAACTGCAGCACGCCAAACCCGGCGAAAACGCTCGCTTCCTGGTGCACTCCGGCCTGCTGCAGACCCACGGCCCCGCCCAGTTGGGTGTGGAGGAACTGATTCACCAGGGCCTGCTGCCCGCTGAACCCAGCCCCGAGCAGATCGAAGCGGCCCGCGATGAGCTGATTGATCCCGAGCGCAATGTGGCGTTACTGGCCGGCAAGATGGCGCGGCTCAGCAAGGCCCTCGGCATTCCCCAGGGCCATCAACTGCAGGCCAGCCACAGCCACCGGGATGCCCACTGGATCGCCACCCTGGCCTACCTCCACAACGGCAAGCTGGATTACCCCACCAGGATCTTGCGCTACATGCAGGATCCGGCCCTGCATGGGCTGGTCTATGGGCGCCGCCAGCGACCACTGGCTCCCTTGATCTGACGCTGACGCTGGGCCTGAGCAATCAGCAGACCAGCCCGAGGGAGGTGAGTCGCTTCTGCAGTTCAGGCCAGGCAAAGCTGCGCGGATCGCTGCGGGCCCGGCCCTGATCCACATGGCGATGGGTGGTGATTGCCGTGGGTTTGATGTGGAAGCGCACCATCCAATCCGCCAACACCCGGCTGAGGGCGTCGTACTGCTTCTGGGTGTAGCCACTGTGGGCCTGGCCGGAGTGCACCCCATCAGCAGGGGTTTCCAAACTCACATGCAGGGCGAAGTTATTGAGGGAACCGCTGAAGTGTTTGGAGGTGAACACCCAGCGCCCATCAAAAGCTGAATGGCCGGCTCCATAGGCCCGCTTGCTGGGATCGAGCACCTGCACGATTTCACCATTGAGCCCCACCAGGGTGTGGTAGCTGGCCTGGTTGTCGTCGTTGGGATGGGGCGTTGTGAACGTGTTCACCGCCGAGCCAAGGCTGTACACCGTTTCATGCAGCACGATCACCGCCGGGGTGGGATCAATGCGCTGCCCCTTGGCATCCACCGCCACCCGCTCGCCGTAATTGCTGGGGTCGGCCTGAATGGTGCTCAGTTGCAACGGCATGCTGAGCAGCCGTTGTTGCAGGGCCGGATCCACCGCCGGGCACGCCTTCAGCAGTGGTGACTCCCAGCGCTGCTGCAACGGTGGAGCTGGCGTGAGCGCCGTTTGCTCAGCCCCGGCGCTGATCACCTCATCAAGCCAATCCACGGCAGCAGGACGCAGCAGCAGGGCATTGGAAGGCTTCTGGATCTGGCGCCGCAGCTGGGGCAGCACCACAGCCACCAGGGCCACTGAGGCTCCAAGGCCCACCGCCAGGCCGGCCAGGGCCAAACGCTGCTGCAGCCGGGCCTGCCTTAGGGACTCGGGCTGCTGAACCAGTGGCTGCGAAGTCGGCATGCTGCCTCAGAGGCCTGTGGATCGATACGCAGGTTCCAGCTGCTGGGCTGGGGGGCACGGGGCTGAATGACGGCGGTGCGCACGCGGCCATCGCTGCAGACCAGCAGATCCTGCTCCAGACCAGGCTGGAGCCACTGCTCGAACTGCTCAATGCGGCGGAGTCGCTCACCGTTGAGGGCGAGCAACTCATCGCCGGGGGAAAGACCCGCGTCTTCCCCGGGGCTGTGGCGTACCACCCGACGCACCTGCAGCTGAGCATCGACAAGCTCCAGTTGAAGCCCGCTGAACGCCACCGTGCTGGTGTCGGGGGTGAGGTTGAGCCCCACAGTTTTTAGATAGCCATCAAGCGGTAATTCGTCCACGCCACTGAGCCAACCCGCCAGCAGCCCGTCGAGCTCGGGATCCAACTCCGCCGCGGCCGCCATCAGATCCGCCTGGCCGTAGCCACGCTCAGTGCAGCCAAAGCGCTGCCACAACCGCTGCAGCAACACATGCAGGCCACTGCCGCGGGCCAGCAGATGGAGGTCCATCAGCAGGGCCACCAAAGCCCCTTTGAGGTAGTAGCTCACCTGCTGGTTATCGCTGTGGGCATCACTGCGATAGAGCTTCACCCAGGCCTCGGTGCCGCTGTCGAGCAGGCTCTGCACGCGGCGTCCAGGCGTGGTCAGCAAGCGACTGATGTCCTTGGCCAGGTCGCTGAGGTAATCGTCTTCAGTGCAGAGGCCAGCCTGCAGCAGCACGAGATGGTCGTAATAGCTGGTGACCCCTTCGGCAAACCACAGTTCCGGCACCAGCACGGCACCGCCGTAGCGATAGGGGCGCAATTGCCGCGGCCGCAGCCGGCGCACGTTCCACTGATGCAGATACTCATGGGCCGCCAGTTGCAGCAGCCGGCGCGACCCCGCGGCCGTACCGAACTCCCGGCGGCAGAACATCAAGGCGGTGCAGTCATCGTGCTCCAGGCCGCCATACCCCCCCGCCGTGAAGCGGGTCATGAACAGGTAGGCCTCGCTCACCGGGCGTGGGCTGCCAAACAGGGCACACACCGCGGCGCACAGGCGGGGTACATGCTCACGCCAGGCCGAGAGCGGCGCTGGTTGCCGCAAGCCCTGCCACACCCAGCGGTGAGGCACCCCAGCCACGTTGAAACTGAGCTCCTGCAGCACCCCCAGGGCCAGCGGGGCATCCACCAGCTGGTCGTAATCGCGGGCTTGCCAGCCGCCGGCCTGGGGTTCCAAAGCGGTGGCCACTTGCCAACCAGGGGGCAGCTGCAGCGTGAGGGTATGGGGCTGCCAGCGGCAGCCCTCCACCTCGAGAGCCCAGGCAGCGGCTGTGAGGAAACCGCTCTCCGCATCCAGCCAGTTGGTGCGCACACTGGCCTCCACCCCGAGCACCGCGTAATGCACCTGCACAGGCTCGCCGGGGTTGAGGCCGCGGAGGGTCCAGCCATGGCGGCTCGTGCGATCCAGCGCAACCAGCTGAGAACCCTGCTGGGCCCACAGGCCTTCCAGGTGGCGCACGTAATCACGCTCGAGGTAGGAGCCTGGGGTCCAGCAGGGCAACTGCAGCTGCAACTGCTCACGCGCTGGCGTGAGGCTCAGGCTCACCTGAATGCGATGGCGCTGCGGCTCGCGCAGATCCAGCGCGTAATGGGGGTGGCTCACCAGGGCAATGTTCAGAGGCTCAGCACAGCGCCCGGGCAGATTTCAGCGGCCTGCAGCGCCTGATGGGCCGCATAGGTGCGGGTGAGGCGTGAGAGCAGCTGCTGCACCGGAATGTTGTGGCTCAAGCGCTGCAGATCAGCCACCAGCAAGAGGGTGCCGCTGGCTGGATCGAGGCGCCAACCCAAGCGTTGACCACAGGGCAGCGTGAGCATCAAGCGCACCGGTTCGCTGCCGATCGGTGTGGTGATGACGCCATCCCAGTGGGGCTGATGGCCGAGCGCCACAAGGCTGCTGGCCAGAAGCTGTTCGTCGCGCAGGACGGTGGGCAGGATGGAGAGATGGGACATGCCGCAATGCTCTCGGAATCCGACCCTAGCCGTGGTCCGCTGCGAGTGGGAGTTCTGGCCTCCGGCTCTGGCAGCAATTTTGAAGCACTGGTGCAGCAGTGCCGTGATCAACCGGAGCTGGAGATCGTGCTGCTGATCGTGAATCGGCCCGGCTGCGGTGCCCTCGAGCGCGCCAAACGGCTGCAGGTGCCAAGCCAGCTGATCGATCACACGCTCTACAACAGCCGCGAGAGCCTGGATCAGGCCGTGGTGGAGCAACTGCAGGCCGCCGGCGTGGAGCTGGTGGTGATGGCCGGCTGGATGAGGATCGTCACCACCCATCTGATCCAGGCCTTTCCGCAGCGGCTGTTGAACATTCACCCCAGCCTCTTGCCGGCCTTTCGCGGCATGCATGCGATTCGTCAGGCCCTAGAGGCAGGCGTGAGCGAAACCGGCTGCACCGTGCATGAGGTGGTGGAGGCCGTGGATGCCGGCCCGGTGCTTGGCCAGGCGCGGGTACCGGTGCTCGAAGGCGACGATGAAGCAAGCCTGGCGCAACGCATTCACGCGGCCGAACACGAGCTGCTGCCCCGCATGGTGATCCAGCGCGCCCGTGAGCTGCTGGCTCAGGGATAGAAGGGCAGCAGCGGCAAACCGGTCTGCGGCGGCAGCCCAGCCATCACATTGAGGCACTGCACCCCTTGACCGGCCTGACCCTTGAGCAGGTTGTCGATGGCACTCATCACCACCACCTGGCGGGTGCGCTGGTCCACCTGCACCGAGAGCATGGCCTTGTTGGTTTGGCGCACCCATTTGGTGGCCGGATAGGTGCCCACCGGTAACACCTCCACGCAGGGGTGATCGCGGTAGGTGACCTGATACACGGTGGTGAGGTCTTCAGCGGTGAGCCCCGGATCGCGCAAGCGGCCATACACGGTGGCGAGCAAACCGCGCACCATCGGGATCAGATGGGGGGTGAACTGCAGCTGAATTGGCCGACCGGCCGCACGGCTGGCCAGTTGCTCGATCTCGGCGGTGTGGCGATGGCCCACCACGCCGTAGGGGGCCACCGATTCCGAGGCCTCAGCCAACAGCAGGTGCTCCTTGGCCGCCCGACCACCGCCGGAGGTGCCGGTTTTGGCATCGATCACGATGCCCTCCCCCTCAATCAAACCCTGCTGCAGCAGGGGCATCAGCGCCAGCAGGCTGGCAGTGGGGAAACAGCCCGGCGCACCCACCAAACGGGCCTTGGCCAGGGCATCACCGGCCCACTCCACCAGGCCGTACACGGCCTCGGCACAGAAGGCGTCATCGCTGCGGGGGTGCTGGGCCGCTTCGGCGCTGTAGGTGGAAGCCCACTGGCTGAGGCTGGGGAAGCGGTAATCCGCGGAGAGATCCACCACGCGCACCCCCCGCTCCACCAGCGCTGGTGCCATGGCACTGGCCAGGCCGTTCGGCAGGCTCAGCACGGCCGCATCGGCCACCGCCGCGATCGCCTCCACATCAGGGGCCTGCACCACCAGATCGTTGCCGATGGGCAGAAATGGGGTGAGCTCCGACCAACGCTTGCCGGCGCTGCGTTCGCCGCCGAGGAAGCTCACCTTGAAATGGGGGTGATCCTGCAGCAGGCGCAGGGTTTGCAAGCCGCCGTAGCCGGAAGCACCCACCACAGCCACTCGCTGTATCGAAGGGGATGGGCCGGTCATGGAGCTGCCAGAGAAGGGCTGACTTTAGAGAGCGGTCCTTGCGGCCGCAGCCAGCGTGGCGGGGCCGCGCTCTATAAACGAGTGCAACAGATCAGCAGCAATGGCGACCACAACGGTGGAGACCACCGTCCGGTTCGACGCGATCGAACAGGCACTGGAAGCGATCCGCAACGGCGCCTGCGTGGTGGTGGTGGATGACGAAAACAGGGAAAACGAGGGCGACCTGATCTGCGCGGCGCAATTCGCAACCCCCAAACAGATCAATTTCATGGCCACCGAAGCTCGGGGCCTGATCTGTTTGGCCATGGAGGGGGAGCGCCTCGATGCCCTGGATCTGCCGCTGATGGTGGATCAGAACACCGACAGCAACCAAACCGCCTTCACGGTGAGCATTGATGCGGGCCCTGAAGCGGGGGTGAGCACCGGCATCTCCGCTGAAGACCGCGCCCGCACGATCCAGGTGGCCCTGCACCCCCAGAGCCGGCCCCAAGACCTGCGCCGCCCCGGCCACATCTTTCCCTTGCGCGCCCGTGAGGGCGGCGTGCTCAAGCGAGCCGGCCACACCGAAGCAGCTGTTGACCTCTCGCGCCTGGCGGGGCTGCATCCTTCGGGGGTGATCTGCGAGATCCAGAACAGTGATGGCTCGATGGCTCGCTTGCCCGAGCTGGCGCTTTACGCCAAGCAGCACGGGCTCTGCCTGATCTCGATCGCCGATCTGATCCGCTACCGGCTCGATAACGAGCGCTTTGTGGTGCGCGAAGCCGATGCCGCCCTTCCCAGCCAGTTCGGGGAGTTCCGTGCCATCGGCTACCGCAACCAGCTCGATGGTGCCGACCATGTGGCCATCGTGAAGGGCCACCCCGGCGCCGATGGCGAAGCGGTGATGGTGCGCGTGCACTCGGAATGCCTCACCGGTGATGCCTTCGGGTCCCTGCGCTGTGACTGCCGCCCGCAGCTTGAAGCGGCCCTGCGCATGATCGAAGCTGAGGGCACTGGCGTGGTGGTGTATCTGCGCCAGGAAGGCCGAGGCATCGGCCTGATCAACAAGCTCAAGGCCTACAGCCTTCAAGATGGCGGGCTCGACACCGTGGAAGCCAATGAGCGGCTGGGCTTCGCCGCGGATCTGCGCAACTACGGCGTTGGTGCTCAGATCCTCTCCGATCTGGGCATTTCACGCCTGCGGCTGATCACCAACAACCCCCGCAAAATTGCCGGTCTCGGCGGCTATGGCCTGGAGGTGGTGGACCGGGTGCCCCTGGTGATGCATCCCGGCCAGCACAACGCTGACTACCTCAGCACCAAACAGCGCAAGCTGGGACATTTGCTTACCGGGCCTGGGGCCCTGCTGGGCTGGCATGCCAAAGCCGGAGTGAATCAGCGACACGCCCTGGAACTGCAACAGCAGCTCGAGCAACTGGCCCCCCAGCTGGGGTTGGAGCTGGAGCTTGAAGATCAGCACCGGGTGCTGGCGGTGCTGGACCAACCGGCCCTCTGCCTGCGGCTGAAGGCCAGCGCCGGCAGCGATGTGGGGGCTGGGGCCCAGGCCCTGCTGCAACACCTGGCCAAACGCAGCGACACCGTAAGCCTGCAGTTGCTGCTTGGCCCTGATCTGCAGCGCAGCGAACACCCGCCAGCCGACCTGGAGGCCAGCCAGCGGGCGTTGGCAACGCTGAACAGTGACACCAGCCCCCTGACACCGATCAGGGCCGAGGGATCAAACGCTGACCCCTGGACCCTGGTGCGCTGGAGCTGAGGGCTGGCCTCAGACGGGCCGGCCTCAGTCCTGGATGGTGACCGCCTTGATGCGGCTGCCCTGCTTGAGGGCAAGCACAGCATCCATGTCGCCGGTGTGGCCGAACACGGTGTGCACACCATCGAGGTGGGGCTGGGGCTCGTGGCAGATGAAGAACTGCGAGCCGCCGGTGTTACGACCGGCATGGGCCATCGAAAGGGTGCCGGCCTGGTGCTTCTGGCTGTTGATCTCGCAATCGATCATGTAGCCGGGGCCGCCGGTGCCCGCCATGCCACGGGCGCCTTCACGGCTGTTGGGGCAACCGCCCTGGGCCATGAAACCGGGGATCACACGGTGAAACGCCAACCCGTCGTAGAAGCCATCCTTCGCCAGCTTCACGAAGTTGGCCACGGTGTTGGGAGCATCGGTGTCGAACAGTTCGAGGGTGATCTTGCCGGCATCGGTGTCCATCACAGCCTTGGTCATCAGTGCTCAGGGCAAAGTGGTTGGTTCGAACCTTGGCATAGCACGATGGCGACTGCGACCTCTCCAGTGGCGGATCTCCCCACCGCCGTGATCGGCGTGCTGGGCGGCAGTGGCTTGTACGCCATGGAAGGCCTCAGCGATGTGGAGGAGCTGGAGCTTGAAACACCCTTCGGCTGTCCCTCCGATGCCCTGGTGCGGGGCCGCATCGGCGAGGCCAGCGTGGTGTTTCTGGCCCGCCACGGACGCCACCACCGCTATCTGCCCTCCGAGGTGCCCTACCGCGCCAACATCTGGGCCATGCGCAGCCTGGGGGTGCGTTGGCTGCTCTCGTGCTCCGCGGTGGGATCGCTGCGGGAGGAACTGCGGCCCAAGGATCTGGTGATTCCCGATCAGTTCATCGATCGCACCCAAGGCCGCCCCGCCAGCTTTTTTGGTGAGGGGGCCGTGGCCCATGTGGCCTTTGCTGACCCCTTCTGCAGCACCCTCTCGCAACTGCTTGGCGATGCCGTGGCCGAGGTGCTGCCCGCTGAGCGGGCGCTGCATCGCGGTGGCACCTATGTGTGCATGGAGGGGCCTGCCTTCTCCACACGGGCTGAATCAGAGCTCTATCGCAGCTGGGGCTGCGATGTGATCGGCATGACCAACCACACCGAAGCGCGGTTGGCGCGAGAAGCCGAAATCGCTTACGCCACCCTGGCGATGGTGACCGATTACGACTGCTGGCATCCCGACCACGACGCCGTGACCGTGGAGATGGTGATCGACAACCTGCGTGCCAACGCCAACACCGCCCAGCAGGTGATCCAGCGGGCCTCGGCGGCCTTGCACCAGCAGCGCCCCGCCAGCCCTGCGCACCACGCCCTCAAAAACAGCCTGATGACAGCAGCCGATCAGGTGCCCGCAGCCACCCGCCAACGCCTGGATCTGTTCACCAGCCCCTACTGGGGGCCTTTCAGCTGAACACCGGCCTCAGCCAGGGCCTGGCGCAGGGACCCACCGCAGTGATCCAACAGCTTGGCGGCAGCGGCGGCGGATTGATCCGCTGCCGCCATCAGCAGCGCCAGCTTCACTGAACCCTGGCTGGCTGCCAGCAGCTGGGCACCCTGCTGACGGCTGACACCGGCCAGATCCCGCAGGATGCGCAGGGCGCGATCTTCAAGCTTGCTGTTCGACACCGACACATCGACCATGCGGTTTCCGAACACCTTGCCCAGCCGCACCATCACGCCCGTGCTGATGATGTTGAGGGCCATCTTGGTGGCCGTTCCCGCCTTGAGCCGGGTGGACCCGGTGAGCAATTCCGGACCAGTGAGCAGGCGGATGTCGATGTTGCAGGGCATCGGAGCCTGATCAGCCGGCACGCAGGCCATGGCGATGGCCTCGGCACCCAGCTCCAGGGCATAGGCCAGGCCGCCATGCACATAGGGGGTGGTGCCGCCAGCAGCAATCCCCACCAAGGCATCAGCCGCCCTGAAATCCCGGGCGATCAGGTCGTTACGCCCCCCTTCACTGGAATCCTCCAAGCCCTCGGAACTGCGCAGCAGCGCTGGCGCCCCGCCAGCGAGCACCCCCTGCACCAGCGCAGGATCACTGCAAAACGTGGGGGGGCATTCCGCAGCATCAAGCACCCCTAACCGACCGGAGGTGCCGGCGCCCAAATAAAAGAGACGCCCCCCCTGGCGCAGGCGCGCGCTGATGGCATCGATGGCGGCAGCCAGCAGGGGAGCCGCAGCCGCCACCGCCTGCTGCGGCCGCAGGTCCTCCTCGGCGAACAGGGCCACCAGCCGGTCGGTGGAGAGCTGGTCCAAACCGCTGCTGGCGGGGTTGGCCTGTTCAGTGAGCAGATGGCCGCGGTCGGCCTGGGCGCTCACAGCAGCCCCTCCAGCGAGCGGCGAAAGGCCTCAAGATCGGCGGATTCAGCGCTGCTGACCGATTCCGGTTCAGCCTCAGCCTGCGGCTCCTCACGCCAGGCCGCCGTATCCAGGTTTTGCTCAGGCGGCGCCAACATCAAGCGCTCTTCTGCGGTGGTGGGCATGAAGCCCTTCGGCACCGAACGGGCCTCATAGCCGGCCTGGGCGCAGAAGGCTTCCATCTCACTGCGCGGCATGGGCTCCACCGTGGCGGCGGGAAAGTCCTGGGCTTCCAGCAGCCCTGCGTAACGCTGGGCGTCGTCTTCATCTTCGAACAACAACACCACGGTGTGGCCATTGAGTTCGAGCGAGTGGATGCCCTCCACATCACTGCCGGCATCAAACAGCAGAACGTGCACGCGATCGCTCAAGGCAGCCGAACAGCGAAGGGGCTCAGTCTCTCAGCAAATCGCGCAGCCGCCCGTAAAGGGCC
>JAYKIT010000045.1:0-8269 GCA_035285765.1 Synechococcus sp.
GCGCTCCATGCCGACGGGCTGCTGCTGGTGGTGGACCTGGCCGACCCGGCCTGGCCGGAACAGCTGCGCACGGTGCACTCCATCCTGAATGGCCTCGATTCCACGGCGCCTAGGCGCCTGGTGGCCAACCAGATCGACCGCTGCCCGGCCGGTGAACTGGAGCGGGCCCGGGCCCTGGAGCCGGATGCCCTCTTCGTGTCGGCCACCGATGGATTGGGCCTGCAGCGGCTGCGCCAGGAACTACGCCACTGGCCCCACCCATCCCAGGACACCTCATTCCCGACGGGGGAACCGCTATAAAGGAGAAATTCCTGCTTCCGCCTCCCAAGCCATGGCCCTGCAGCTCGGCGACACCGTGCCCGATTTCACCCAGGACTCCCAGCTGGGCTCGATCAACTTCTACGACTTCGCTGGCGACAGCTGGGTTGTGCTGTTTTCCCACCCCGCCGACTACACCCCGGTGTGCACCACCGAACTCGGTGAGGTGTCCCGCCTGCGCCCGGAGTGGGAAAAGCGCAACGTGAAAACCATCGCCCTGAGCGTGGATTCGGCTGAGAGCCACAAGGGCTGGATCGGCGACATCAACGAGACCCAGCGCACCACCGTTGACTATCCGATCCTTGCCGACGAGGACAAGACGGTGGCGGATCTCTACGGGATGATCCACCCCAATTCCCTCAACAACCTCACGGTGCGGTCGGTGTTCATCATCGATCCCAATAAGAAGCTGCGCCTGCAGATCACCTATCCCGCCAGCACCGGCCGGAACTTCGATGAAATCCTGCGCGTGATCGATTCGCTGCAACTCACCGACCACCACTCCGTGGCGACCCCGGTGAACTGGAAAGACGGCGACGACTGCGTGGTGGTGCCCTCCATCCCCACCGATGAAGCCCGCGGCAAGTTCCCCAAAGGTGTGACCGAAATCCGCCCCTACCTGCGCATGACCCCTCAGCCCAACCGCTGAGCATGGCCACCACGGTGCTGGGGCTGATGAGCGGCACCAGCGCCGATGGCGTGGATGGGGTGCTTGTTGAGTTCAGCGGCCCCCCCTCACGCCCCCACTGGCGGATTCTTGAGTCCGCCCACCACCCTTACCCGGAAGCCCTGCGACAGCAACTGGTGGGCGCCGGGCAGGGGCTTTCTCTTTCGGCCGAGGGCTGGCTGCAGCTGCGCCAGCAGATCACTGAGCAGCAAGCCCGCTGTGCCCGGGCCAGCGATCCGCAGCAGCGCGCCCAATTGGTGGGTTGCCACGGCCAGACCCTCTGGCATCAACCACCCCAAGACAATCAGCGCGGCGCCAGCTGGCAGTGCCTCGATGGCCCCCTGCTGGCGGAACTGCTGCAACGGCCGGTGGTGTGCGATTTCCGCAGCGCCGACCTGGCTCGGGGGGGCCATGGCGCCCCCCTGGTGCCCCTCACCGATGCAGCCCTGGTGCCAGCGATCGGCGGCTGGCGCGCCCTGCTCAACCTTGGTGGCATTGCCAATCTCACCCTGTTGCCGCCGTCGGCAGGTCCCGATCGGCACCAAGCCATCCGTGGCTGGGATTGCGGACCGGCCAACAGCCTGTTGGATCTGGCGGTGGCGCAGTTCAGTGGCGGCCGCCTGAGCTATGACCAAGGCGGTGCCTGGGCCCAGCAAGGCACCGCAAACGAAACGATCGTGCAGCAGTGGTTGCGGGAGCCCTATTTCCAGCAATCCCCCCCGAAATCCAGTGGCCGTGAACAGTTCGGCCAGGCCGATCTGCAACGACGTTTGCAACAGCTGCAGCAGGCCTGCCCCGCCGGCGTCAGCCTCACAGCCGCTGATGCCCTGGCCAGCCTGAGCGCCCTCACCGCAGCCGTGGTGGCGGCGGATCTGGCCCGTGGCCCCGCCGTGGTGGAGCTGCTGGTGGCCGGCGGCGGCTGCCGCAACGGGGCTTTGATGCAGCAGCTGCGCCAACGCTGCCGCGGCCTCTGGCTCCGCCCGCTCGATGCCATCGGGATCGACCCCCAGCAGCGCGAGGCCCTGGCGTTCGCCCTGCTGGCCTGGTGGCGGCAGCTGGGGGTGGCAGCGGCCAATCCCGCCGTGACCGGCGCTGAGCGCAGCGGCAGCCTGGGGGTGCTGATCAACCCTTGAGCCGGATCCGCCTCGGCCACCCGCGCAGACGCCTGGGCTGCTGCTGCTGACGCTCCAGCTGCTGACGCATGGTGATGGTGTCAGCCGCGGGCGGCGGCGCAGCGCTGGCTGCAGCATCGAGGCGGTCGAGCCCCTGCTGAATCAACACGCGCGCCATGTTGCTCACGGTGCGGCTGTCGGCTTCGGCCACGGCCGCAAGACGCTCCAACAGCCCTTCAGGCAGCACCACCTGAATCCGGGGCGACTTGGGCCGGCCGCTGCTGGAGGTTTGCCGAGTGGCCACGGCGTCAATCCGGGTCAGTCACACACAGAAGTGTACTGAGGTCGCCACGGATAGTATCCAACAGTATGCTGGTGGCACCGGCCAACGCGCCGGCCGTCCTGTGGCAACAGCAGAGCCCATGGCCAGATCCGCACAGAAAGCCGCCGAACAAAGCGAAGTGCACGTGTCGGCTGTGATCAGCACCTACCTGCTCACCCATCTGCACCACGTGCTGCAGCGCGCCGAATTCGGCGCCGTGCGTGAAGGACGCGCCGCCATGGCAAGCAACTACGCCGAGCTGCGCCAGGTGCTCTGCGCGAACGCACGCTCGATGCAAAGCCAAACCAACGACGAGTTGGCCGCCTGAAACGGTGGCCGTCGCCACAGGGCCCAGCCGCGCAATTGGCCACTGATCAGCAACGCTGATCGTTCCGAGTTTTCCCCAGTCGCCTGCGGTTTTCCCAGCCCGGCCCCAAGGTTTTCCACACCCTGGGGGCGCAGAAGCGCCAGCAGCCCCTCCTCCTGGGGAAAGCGCGTGGTGCCGCCCCAGGCCCCTTGACAGGGGTGGACAGGCGCTCCACCCCACCCGCCCAAGCGCCCGCGAGGCAGCACAAGCCCTGTCAGGGCAAGCACTCTCAGCCGCAAGACCCAAGCGACTGAGCCCAAATACCCCCCTTTGACGTGGGCGCCATCTCGTGGCGAACTAGTGCCACGTCAGTCGCGCATCCCCATGGCCTCGGTTCCTGCACTGTTCCCCAACACCGCAGCGGAATTCGGGCAGCGCCATGGCGAAACAAGCCCCGCCGAAGAGATGGTGGTGAGCTTCCAGACCCCCCTGCCCAGCACCCTGCACCAGGCCATGGGGCGCTTCATTGAGCAGCACCCCCAATGGGATCAATACCGCCTGATGCAGGCGGCGCTGGCGGGCTTCCTGATGCAGCACGGTGTGCAGGAGCGGCAGCTCACCCGCCGTTACATCAGCAGCATGTTCGGGCGCCGTGGATAGGCTGCAGCCAGCGGCGTTGGCCCCATGGCTCTCGATCAGGCCCAGGCTCTTTACGACCTGGTGCGCAGTGATGCTCAACTGACGCGCGCCCTCTTCCGACAGGCCCTGCAGGACCCCCAGGGCACCCTGGATCAGCTGGTGGCCATCGCCGAATCCCAGGGCTTGCAGGTGAGCCGCGATGACATCCGCAGCTACCTCGACAGCAGCGCCGATGACGCCACCAAGCAATGGGTGATCAAAGCCCGCGGCGGCCTATGAACGGTGGGTCCGCACCACGGGCAGCAGAGACTGCTCCTGGCGACGCCCGCCATTGCCATTGGCCCAACTGAAGAACAGCCAGTAGCTCACGATCGCCAGGCCGGCGGTCACCACCAGCGCCATCACCGGCTCCAGTCGTTTGAGCATGGCTGAGCGGGCAGACAGACCAACGCAGAGTCTGACGCGCCGCACGTTGGTAAGGTCGCGGCAACGGCTAAACCCAGGTGCTGCGGCTTGAACGCGTCGGCAAGATCTACCCCACAGGGGAGGTCCTGCGCGATGTCACCTGGGAGGTGAAGAGCGGCGACCGCATTGGCCTTGTGGGCGTGAACGGTGCCGGGAAATCCACCCAGCTGAGGATCATCGCGGGGCTCGAGGAACCCAGCAGCGGCCAGGTGGTGAAGCAGGGCGATCCCCGCATCGTGTTCCTGCAACAGGAATTCGATGTGGATGTACGGCGCACCGTGCGCGAGGAACTGTTTCAGGCCTTCGGGGAGGCGGCGCGGGTGCGCAACCGCCAGCAAGAGGTGGAGCAGGCCATGGGCAGCGAACGGGCAGCCAGCGATGCCGATCACCTCAATGAACTGATCGAGGAACTGGGCCGCCTGCAGACCCGCTTTGAGGGACTGCATGGCTACGAGCTCGATGCCCGCATCGACAAGCTGCTGCCCACCATTGGCTTTGACGAAGAGAAGGCCGAGCGCCTGGTGGGGGATTACTCCGGCGGCTGGCAGATGCGGATCGCCCTGGGCAAGATCCTGCTGCAGGAGCCCGATCTGCTGCTGCTCGACGAGCCCACCAACCACCTCGACATGGCCACGATCGAGTGGCTGGAGGGGTATCTCACCGAGCTGAACGTGCCCCTGGTGGTGATCAGCCACGACCGCACCTTCCTCGACCGGGTCTGCAATCAGATCGTGGAAACCGAGCGGGGCATCTCACGCAGCTACCTGGGCAACTACAGCCAGCACCTGGAGCAGAAGCTGCTCGAACGGGAAGCCAGCCAATCGGCCTTTGAACGGCAACAGAAGGAACTGGCAGCCCAGCAGGCCTACATCGATCGTTTCCGCGCCAGCGCCACCCGCTCCACCCAGGCCAAAAGCCGCGAAAAACTGTTGGAGAAGGTGGAACGCATTGATGCCCCAGTGGAATCGGTGCAAGGGCCTTCCTTCCAGTTCCCCCCTGCACCACGATCCGGCCGGCAGATCGCCCTGATCGACAACCTCACCCATCTGTACGGCGAGAACATCCTCTTTCTCGATGCCAATCTCGAGGTGGAGCGGGGCGATCGCATCGCCTTTGTGGGCCCCAACGGTGCGGGCAAGTCAACCCTGTTGCGCCTGGTGATGGGGCTGGAGCAACCCAGTGAGGGGGAAGCCCGACTGGGGGAACACAACGTAGTGGCGGGCTACTTCGAGCAGAACCAGGCCGAAGCCCTGGATCTCAGCAAAACGGTGATCAACACCCTGTTTGAAGCGGTGCCGGATTGGACCCAAACCCAGGTGCGCTCCCTGCTGGGCAATTTCTGCTTCAGCAACGATGCGGTGTTCAAGGAAGTGGGGCAGCTCAGCGGCGGCGAGAAAGCGCGGCTGGCCTTGGCTTTGATGCTGCTGAGCCCATGCAACCTGCTGGTGCTGGATGAGCCCACCAACCACCTCGACATCCCCGCCAAGCAAATGCTTGAAGATGCGCTGATGGAGTACGAGGGTGCCGCACTGCTGGTGAGCCACGACCGCACCTTCATCTCGCGAGTGGCCAACCGGATTGTGGAGCTACGCGATGGAGGCCTGGTGCTCTACCGCGGCGATTACAACTACTACCTGCAGAAAAAAGAAGAGGAAGCCAACCTGCTGCGCGCTGCAGAGGAGGAGGAAGCCCGCGAAGCCAAACGGGCCGCCAATCGCGCCAAACAGAAAGCCAAAGCCGAAAGCCGCCGCAAACGGCCGAATTAATTCGGCAGCAACGCTGAAATCCCAGAACAAGACACGCATCCGAGCCGCTTCAGCAAAAGTTCAGCTGTGGCAAGGCATTACGCAACTTCACAGGCGGCTAGGCAGTAAGACTCAACTTGCTGGACCCACCGTTTTGATCTGCATACGCTGACAAGATGTCGCGCTTTACACCATGGCTGCCTCCTACGTTCCAAGCCACAGCGGCCATGAAAACACCTGGGACGCCGTGGAAACCTATTTCCACTGCATCACGGAGTGCTCACTCGATGACGGCGAGTGCGTGACCCGCTGCGTGGAAGACCTGCGCGACGGTGATGACATGGCCACAAACCTCCAGCACATGTAATGCCCGCTACGCAACCCCTAATCACACTTTGTAGCTTTGGGCGAGTTGCGGCAGTCTCATGCCAAACACCTTGGGCCTCAGCTTGAACCAAGCGTTCGACATCGAACGCATGGGCCGAGCCATCGATGCCGAAGCCGATCTCACCGTGTTGCGTTCGCTCGCCAAGAAACTGCTTGGCGCCTGGCAAAGCCAACAGGCGGCCACCCGCTGGCTGCAGGACCAACAGCGCAGCTCCACGCTGTGATCCCGGTGTGAAATGGAGAGGCACGCACGCCTCTCCATGCCGGATTTGAACGATGACCTGAACGGCGATGCCCCCAGCCTGGAGGGCAGCCCCATCAACTTTCGCGATGCCGAACTGATGGCCAGGCCTGGCGATCTCTGGGATCAACCGCCAACCAGCGAGTGGGTACGCGATGACGACTGTGACGATCGCGCCAACCTTCCCTGGGAGTAGCCCCCCAGCGCCCTCACGCCGGGAGCGCCGGCACCAACAGCAGCTGATCGGACTGACCCAAGCCACGGAATTCCTCCTTCAGGGCCCGGGCCTCAGCATCCAACCCCCGGACCTGAAGCTGTTCAACCCGTTGCTCGCTCCAACAGCGGGCGGCCTCAATCGACAGGGCCGCAGACAAGCGCAAACGACTCATCCAACCTCCTCATTCCGGTCGCAGTCTGAGACGGTTTGTCTCGCGAGTCTTGACAAAAGGACAGCCTGGATAGCGAACACTGGCCCGTGCAAGCCCATGGTCAAGGTTGCAGCGAGGCCATCTCCACCGGTGTGACACTGAGACGCAGCGTGCGGCCATTGCGTTGCACCTCCACCGCCAAGGGCTTGCCCACGCCGGAGGCCTCCATGCGCGACAGGAACTGGGCAGGGTCCTGCACGGCTTGCCCCGCCACCTTCTGCACCAGATCCCCCTCCAACAATCCAGCCTTGGCCGCCGGCCCGCCGGGCAACACGGAACGCACCCGCACCCCTGTGGAATCCTTCGCGAGCATCAACCCCACCATGGCGTGGCTGGCTCGCCCCTTGCTCACCAACTGATCGGCAATGGTGCGGGCCCGGTTGATCGGAATCGAGAAGCCCAGCCCAGCGCCAGGCCCGGTGCGCACCATGGCGTTGATCCCCACCACCTCGCCGCTGGCATTCAGCAACGGACCACCGGAATTGCCTGGATTGATGGCGGCATCGGTTTGGATCAGATCCAGCCGCTTATCGGTGATGCCGAGTTTGCTGGCGTTGCGGTTGGTGCTGCTGATGATCCCCAGGGTCACGGTGTTGTCGAGTCCGAAGGGGTTGCCCACAGCAATGGCCCAGTCGCCCACCTGCACCTGATCGGAATCCCCCAGCGTGGCAACCGGCAGAGGCTCGGCCGCAGCCACCCGCACCACCGCCAAATCCGTAACTGGGTCGGTGCCCACCACCGAACCCTCCATGCTGCGGCCATCCACCAACCGCACCGACACGCGGCTGCTGCCCTCCACCACGTGGGCATTGGTGAGGATCAAGCCTTCGGCAGCAAAGATCACCCCGGTGCCCTGGCCGCGCTCGGTGCGCTGACGCGGCCCCTGAAACTGGGCGCCACCAAAGAACTGACGGAACAGGGGATCCTGCAGAAACATCGGCGGAATCCCGCCACCCCCTCGCGTGCTCACCGTGCGCTCGGTGTCGATCCGCACCACGGCGGGGCCGGCCAGACGCACCGCCTCAGCCACGAAGGACTGCCGCCGACTGAGTGGCGGCGGCACGCTGGCATCCAGCGCCAGCGCAGGGCCCAGCAACAACGCCGGAGCCAAAGCCGAGAGCGGAAGCACGCGCAGCAGACACGCCATCACCAAAGCCAAATTATGGAAATGAAGCGAAGGTACTTCTGCTCAGCCAGATCTGTGCAACTGCTCTGCATGCCCTCGACAGAAAGATGTGTCCAGGTGTGCCGGCACGCAGGCGCGTCTCGCACAATGAAGAGGATCCCCGGACCAGTGGCCTTGACCCAACTGTTCCCGCTGCTTTACCTCACCTGTTTGCTGCTGCTGCTGTGGCAGGCCTTTCGGGTGATGGGGCGCGGCTTCCGCGCTAACAGCCAGGCCTCGCGCCCCCCGGTGAGGGTGCACCCTGAACTGCTCGATGCCGATGGCCGCATCACAGAGGAGGAATTGCTCACGGTGCGATTCAGCGGCGACAACGAGCCGCATGGGGCCGACGATCACGCAAGCTAGGGAGACACAGGCGAGTTGTTGATGCAGGCAGGAGGACGTCAAGGGGATCAGCGCACACGCGTGGTCCTGGCCGTGTTGAAGGGGATCAAGCTGCCCCCCCGCTTCCG
>JAYKIT010000046.1:0-5043 GCA_035285765.1 Synechococcus sp.
GGAGGTGAAACGCTGCAGCGGCGACGATAGTTGGGGGGTAGCCCCCTGTGAAAATAGCTCAATGCCAGGTAAAAAATTCCATTGATTGAAGAAGCCACCCCTTGGCGGGGTGGCTTTTTTTATGGCCATTGTTATGGGCCATGGGCCATGGGCCATGGGCTGATGGGCTGCTGGCGTTTAGATCAGCGGGGTGAGGCGATGGGATCAGCAGGTTGTGGATCGTTATTGCGCAGGTCCGGTTGATAGATGCCAACCGTTTCATTCTGTTTTTCTGGCTGGAGTGAGTTGTTGGGTATTGGTTAGTCCAGCACCACTACGTCAACGGTTTCCACCTGCTGATGCTCATCGAGAAAGCGTTTGTATTCCTTGGCGGTGTGCCGCATGGCTTCGCCTGCTGTGCGAATCAACACTGCATTGAGTCCGCCACCCACCACTGCTCCAGTGAGTGGCACCAGCCGCCCTAACCCCAGCCAGCCGCGTTTGGCCAGATGTGCCATCAAGCGCTTGCCAAGCAGTTTCTGCAGTTGTTTGGCCATCTCTGCCGACATCTGACGCAGCATCTGCTTGGCGGCTCGTTCTCCCAATCGAGAGCCAATCAGGCGTACCAGTTCATTCACTCCCAGCCCCATTGCTGCTGCCATCAGGATCGGGCGATGTTGTTCATCATCGAGTTCGATCCCAAACAGGGTGAAGATCGCTGCTGAGAGTTCAATTTCCGCATACAGGAAATAGAGCAGATCACCACCTCCGGCTGGCAAGGTGAGCACACCACCGAGCCCGGCCAGGGCTCCGGTGCCGGCGGTGCGCCACATCGCACTGCGAATCGCCTGCTCCACCCCAAGCTCCGCCGCATCGCAGCCGTACTGCTCCTGCAGACGTTTGCCCCAGTGCACCCCCTGGCTCTGGGCATTGCGCAAGCCTGCCGAAACCACTGGAAGATCCAGCAACTCGGCCATCACATTGCGGCTCGCTGTTTGGGCATTGGCCATCAGCCGGAAGCGTCAGTGCTGCTGGTGCCGGCTTGCTGCAGATGGCGCTCGCGCAGCATCAGAAACAGTGGTGCGCCGCAGGCAAAGGCAACGCTCACACTCAACAAAATCGGCCATACGGCATGACGCATGCCGATCCGTTTGGCCTCCGCCACCATCCAGATCAACACGGCGGTCGATCCCACCACCAGATCCCAACTCAGGGATTGGGCGGCATAGGTGCTGGAGGCATCACTGATGAAACGCGCCAGATCAAAGCTGCCCACCTGTTGGGCGAATTGCCAATTCGCCTGCCCGGTCAGCACCAAACCACTGAGGCTCAACAGCAGATAAATCAGTTGCCGCAGTTGGCTGCCGTTCATGCGTCGGGGTCCTCCAAGGGGGTGAGGGTCAGGCCGTCTGGATCCAGTTGCTGGATGTCCTGCACCACCTGCTCCAGCTTGTTGCGGCAATGCTGCTCCAACGCCATGGCTTTGGCGTACAGCTCAGGCAACTGCTCCAGCGGTACCTGTTCCGATTGCAGCTCCACCAACGTGGCATCGAGCTGTTGTTGGGCTGCACTGAAATCCAGCTGCGCGAACGGCTCCTCGCTGCTGGTTTCGGTTTTGCTCGTGCTTTTGCGGGATCCTCGCGCTGGCATCAGGCCTCTCCACTGCGTTCAGGTTGCCATGCCTGCACCTGCAGCTGCAGCTGGCCATCGCTGAGCTGGGCGCTCAGGGCCTCGCCCGGCAGCAGGCCTGCACCACTGCGCAGCACTTGGCCCTCTCCATTGCGGAGCAGGCAATAGCCCCGTTTCAGCAGGCGTTGGGGGGAGAGGGCTTGGAGCAATTGCCCCTGGCTTTGCAGTCGCCAGCGGCGCCGCTCCAGGCTGTGCTGCACCAGCGCCCGGCGGCGCTGCTCCACGTTGCTGGCAGCGAGCTGCTGCAGGCGTTGCTGCAGCTGGCGCCGCAGGCTGCAGCGCCAGTATTGGCTGCGTTGCTGCAGCAGCCGCAGTTGTTCGAGCCGATCGGGCAGCAGGGCCACGATCGCTGCGGTTGGCGTGGCGGCGCGCCAGTCCGCCACCAGATCGGCCACGGTGATGTCGTCTTCATGGCCGATGCCAGTGACCACCGGTACAGGGCAGGCGATCAGTCGCCTGGCCAGATCTTCCCCATCGAACACGGCTAAGTCTTCGCGGCTGCCGCCGCCTCGGGCCAGCACCAGCGCTTCAATGCCGAGCTCCTGCCAGTGCAGTTGCAACTGATCCAGCACGGCGCAGATCTTGGCTTCCACATCCCCCTGCACGGGAATGGCCACCACCCGGATGGCGCAGCTGGGCCAGCGCTGGGCGCAGGTGCGCAACAGATCAGCCAGGGCGGAACTGGGCACGCTGGTGAGCAGGGCGATGCAACGCGGCTGTTGCGGCAGCGGGCGCTTGCGCGCCGGATCCAGCAGTCCTTCGGCGTCGAGTTGTTGGCGCACCCGCTCAAAGCGCTGCAGCACCGTGGTGAGACTGGGGCGGATGTCGAGCGCTTGCACACTGAGGCTGGCCCGGGCGGCCCAGAAGTTGAGCTTGCCCACCACCCGCACGCCATCCCCGTCGCTGGGGCGGAAACTCAAGCGTTGCAGGGTGGAAGCCCAGGCCACGGCCTGGATTGAGGCATCGCCATCACTGAGGGTGAACCACAGGTGTCCTTTTTTCAGCACCGGTTTGATCACGGCCCCATCCACCAGGAAGCGGGGCGCAAAGCCGCGATCCAGCAAGACACCAATGGCCTCGTTGAGCTCCTGAACGGAGTAGGCCGGCAGCTCCATCAGTGGGTGAGTTTCCTATAGCAGATCCAGAACCAGGCACTCACCAGGCCGCCGAGCACAAACACCAGTTGCCCCCAGGTGGTGTCGATTCGCACCAGGCCCACGAAGGTGATGGCCAGCATGCTGCTCAAAAGGCGGGAGCCGTCGCGGCGATTATCTACAAACAGCTTCAAGGCAGCAGCCGGCACTCGGTTCACCTTAGAGCGCATGAAAAAGGGGCCCCACGGGGCCCCCTCCTTGACGAAATGTGAGCGGTGATCTGAGCGATCAGCCCAGACCCAGCTGGGACAGGATGCCCTGGCCGGTGAGCAGTTCGGTGGCCAGGCCGATCACGAAACCCATCATGGCCAGGCGGCCGTTCCAGGTTTCAGCGAAGTTGACGAAGCCGAAGCGGGTGCCTTCAGACATTGGAGGAATTGGATCTGGACCCAGTGTAACGAAATTTGGAGCTTTGTTGACACCCCTGGCGGCGTGTCCCGTGGTTCGGCTTCACCCCCATTGACAGGGGTCGCTGTTGGCTTTATGGAACCCGTTACAGGTTTTCTGTTGATGCGCGAGCTTTTCCAGTCCCAGGTGCAGGTGCAACTGCCTGCGAATCCCAGCCTGGTGCTGGTGACCGATCTCGATGGCACCCTGCTGGCCGGAGCGCCTGAGGATCGCCGGCGCCTGTACAGCTGGTTGGATCGTCGTCGCAGTGAGGTGCTGCACATCTTTGCCACCGGCCGTGAACGCGGCTCAGTGGCTGAGCTCTTTGCTGGGCCAGAGCATGCCCCGTTGCGGCAGCCCCATCTGGTGATTAGTGATGTGGGCTGCACGGTGGCTTGCGGCGACAGCTTCGAGCTGGTGCCCCTGGTGGTGGATGAAATCGAGCGGCTTTGGGCGCCGCGGGCGGAGCGTGTGCTGTCTCTCATGGCGGGGGAGCCAGGCCTGGAACCGCAGCCGGTGATGGCCGAACGCCGTCAGGCGTTTTATGCCGATCCCACCAGCATGGATCCGCAGTTGCTGGAGCGCCTGAGCCAGGAGGGCGTGGACTGTGTGCTCTCCGATGGCCGTTATCTCGATGTGCTCCCGCCTGGAGTGAACAAGGGCAGCACGCTGCAACGGGTGCTGCAGTTGCTGGAGCTGGGTGAGACCCCTGTGGTGGTGGCCGGTGACACCCTCAATGATCTCGGCCTCTTCCAGACCGGTTATGCGGGAATCATGGTGGGGAATGCCGAGCCGCTGCTGCGTGAGTGGCTGCCTCAGCTGCCCAGCACGTACCTGGCCAAGGCCGAAGGTTGCAGCGGCATCCTCGAAGGGCTGCGCCATTTCGGCTTTGGCGCCCTTCTTGATGGTGAGCAGCGATGAACAGCCAAGTGCAGTGGCTGGGCTATGCCTCGGCGGTGCTCACCACCAGCAGTTTTTTCCCCCAGGCCCTGAAAACGCTGCGAACCAACAACACCGAAGGCATCTCCTTGCGGATGTATGTGCTGTTCACCCTGGGCATCAGTGGCTGGGGCTTGTATGGCCTGCTGAACCGCGACTGGCCGGTGTTCTGGGCCAATGTGGTGACGCTGCCAGCCACCGCGGCGGTGCTGCAGCGCAAACTCAGCGCTGTGCTGGGGGCGTCACGCCGTCAGCGATAGCAGCAGGGCAAAGAGGGCGGAGCTGATCAGCCCCACGGCGGCAAGCAGTCGGATGAACTGCCCGCCGATGGCGAGCGAGAACATAAAGAGAACCTTTAGAAGGTGATCATTCAGTTTTAATCCGCATCTGCCTGCGCTGTGGTCTCCGTTCGTACCACGTACGAATTGGTTGAACTCCGTTACACAGAATCAGCGCACGTGCCGGATTCCATCCACCGGGTGGTAAGCCTCGCCGGTGGTTTCCTCGTACACAATCGCCGGCAACCCGGTTTCAAACATGGTTTGCAGGGCTTCCTTGAGATAGGGGTTCCAGCCACCGGTGGTCACCTTCCCGTGCCGCACGGTCCAGTCCCAGGTGCCCTGCAGGTCGCGGGGGATGCGGCCCTCGCGGTCACGGCGGGCCACCAGGTCCTGGGATTCCACCAGCCCCACCAGAATCGGGTCCTTGCCGTAGGCCGGCGTGAGCGATAGCTCCAGGCGCACAGGGTCTTCCTTGACCAGGCGCAAGCGGAAGCGGGGGGGCAGCTTGATCCCCTTCAACACGGCCAGGACCACGCGTGTGCGCTGATCCCCTTGACGTCCTCCTGCCTGCATCAACAACTCGCCTGTGTCTCCCTAGCTTGCGTGATCGTCGG
>JAYKIT010000047.1:0-4059 GCA_035285765.1 Synechococcus sp.
GGAGCCAGCGGATCGTGGTGGAGCAGCGCCGCTGGATGAGCAACGAGAGCTTCATCACGGGGCTCACGGTGGCGCGGCTGTTCCCGGGCCCCAATCAGATCAACATGGCCGTGTACATCGGCTCCCATTTCCGGGCCCTGCCCGGAGCCGTGGCGGCGGTGGGGGGCATCCTGCTGGTGCCGTTCAGCCTGCTGATGCTGATCGGCGTGATCTATTTCCAGTTCCATGCCCTGCCGGCGGTGGATCGCGTGCTCTCCGGTGTGGTGGCGGCGGCGGCGGGGATGGCCCTCTCGATGGGATTCAAGATTCTCAACGTGTATTGGCGTGATCCCCTGGCCCTCGGGCTGGCCGTGCTCACGTTTGTGGCGCTGCAGCTGTTTCACGTGCCGCTGATCACCCTGGTGCTCAGCCTCGGCCCGGTGGCGATGCTGCTCTACTGGCCCCGCCCCAAGGCCGATGGCTGATCCCACCACCGGCCTGGGCACGTTGGTTCAGGTGATCTGGACCTTCCTGCGCCTCTCGCTGTTCTCGCTCGGAGGCGGCAACACCCTGCTGGCGGAATACCAGCGCCTGGCGGTGGACAAGTTCCATTGGATCAGCAGCAGCCAGTTCGCCGATCTCTATGCCTTGGCGGAGGCCGCTCCGGGGCCCAGTTCGATGATCGTGGGATTGCTGGGGCTGGGGGCGGGCTGGCACCACGGGCTGCTGTGGGGCTTGCTCTGCGGCATTAGCGCTGAGCTGGCGATCTTGCTGCCCTCCACCCTGGTGATGGTGATGGCGGCCCTGAGCTGGAATCGGCTCAAGGATGCTCCGGTGCGGGTGGCCTTTGAGCGGGGGCTGGGCCCGATCACCCTTGGCATCCTGTTTTCCGTGGGCCTCACGGTGATGCGCACCGCCGACCATGTGTGGCAGGCCTATGCGGTGTCGGTGCTGGTGTGTGCCCTGATGCTGTTCACCCGCATCTCACCGCTGTATTTCATGCTCGTGGCCGGTGTGCTGGGCGGGCTCGGCATCATCCATCGATGAGCGGTAGCCCCAGCTGGGCCGGGCTGATCTCGATCTGATCGCCGATCAGCTGGGCCTGTTCGCTCACGCCCGTGATGGGTGGCTCTTCAGGGCCGCGCGCCACTGCATCGGCGATGCGCAGCTGCACCGGTTGCAGCTGCAGGGCCACGATGCGAGCCCGCTTGGCTCCCTGGCAGCCGGCATGGGCCAGCCCCCGTAACCGGCCCCACACCAGCACATCGCCGCTGGCGCTCACCCGGGCGCCGGGGTTCACATCCCCCAGCACCAGCACGGCCCCGTTCACTTCCAGGTGCTCACCGGCCCGCAGGGTGCCGCGGTGCACCTGCAGCGGCCTGGGCCCCATCGGCTCCGCTTCAGGGGCGGCACTTCCCTCGGCTTCCACCAACTGGCAGGGCCAACCCAGGGCTGTGGCCGCCACCACCGTGGTGGGGCAGTGGCTGCAGAGCTGCTCCAGCTGCAGATGGGCCAGCCGCAGCTGCTGGCTGATGCGCTGCAGGCTGCTGTGGCCCAGGCTCCAGTGGCCGGCATGGAGCAGCAGGGGCCCCTGCGGTGGATCGGCCCCCAGGGCATGGCGCACCAGTTCGGCGGGGTCGGCACTGGGATTGAACTCCCCCAGCTCCAGGCGGTGGGGCCAGCCCGCACTCGGTGCTGGGATCAGGCGGGCAACCATGGCGGCGAACGTGCGCGCTCAAACTAGGCGTCTTGCTTCTGCGCGCGATGGATTCTCCGGTTGCCACCGTGTTCTGTGACTTTGATGGCACCGTCACCAGCGAAGACACCTTTGACCTGGTGGCCGCGGCGGTGGCGCCGGAGCGCTGGCAGCAGATCAAGAACCAGCTGTTCGCCTTTGAGATCAACCTGCGCCAGGGCATGGCCCTGCTGGCGGAGGTGCTGACGCCAGCTGATCTGGAGGCGATGGTGGCGCGCATGCAGGGGATTGAACCCCGCCCAGGCTTCCTGCCCTTCCTCGATGTGCTTGAGGCGGCTGGGATTCCGTTTGTGTTGGTATCCGGTGGGCTGGTGCCGTTGGTGGAGGCGGTGCTGGGGCTGCATCGCCAGCGGCTGCACCAGCTCATTGCCGCCGATGTGCGCCCCCATCCAACCCAGGGACTGGACTTTCACTCTCCTTTCAGCAGCGAGGAGGAACTGGTGGCTAAGGCTCGGGTGATTGAGCGCTTTGGCGCTGGTCGCAGTGTGGTGATCGGTGATTCGATCACGGATCTGCGCATGGCCGAGGTGGCTGATCTGGTGTTCGCCAGGGCGCCGCTGTGCGATTGGCTTGAGCAGCGGGGCATTGCCCACCACCGCTGGGAGGATTTCGATGATGTGGCCGCTGTGCTCAGGCGGGAGGGGCTGCTGGGGGCAGTTGCCGCCTGAGCTCCTGGCTCACCTGGCGCGGATGCAGCACCCAGGCCAGTTCCTGGGCCTGGCTGAGGCTGTTCACCAGGGGTGACACCTGCTCCAGCGCCTGCAGCTGCTGGCCATCCCAGAGCCTCAGGCCGCCGATGTAGGGCGAGTAGCCGGTGCTGCGCCGTTCCCGCAGGCCGCAGCACAGTTCTGGATCGAGGCCAGCGCTGCGGGCCAGCCGTTGGGCCAGGGCCAGCACCTCCAGGCGTTGGCCGCGCGGCAGCTGGCGCACATCGGTGGCCTGCAATAGATCGCGATCGAGCAGGCGGCGGCAGAGCTCCTGCAGCGGTGCCGGCCCCTCCTCGCGCCAGCGCAGCAGGTGATAGCCCGTGCGCAGGTCGTCGTTGGCCAGATAGGTGGCGCTATCGAGGCTGCTGCTGTGCCAGAGCCAGCGGCTCATCACCGCATCGGCGAACAGGTCTCCTTCCTTGAGCCGCCTGGCCTGCTGCACGATCTGCTCCAGCAGCCAGTTGCAGACGATGTTGAGCCGGTGGTTGTACACCGAGCTGTACATCAAGGAGCGCACCACCAGGTAGTGCTCCACAGCGGTGCGGCCGCGGGGATGGATGGCCAGCTTGCCGTCGGGGGCCAGGGTCATGGCCGTGATCAGCCTGTCGAGATCGAGCTGGCCGTAACTGGTGCCGGTGCTGTAGCTGTCGCGGCGCAGGTAGTCGAGTCGGTCGCAGTCCAGCTGGCTGCTCACCAGGGCCTTGGCGGCGGGGTGAGGGGCATCGCCGTGCTCCAGCAAGCGGGCCACGGCCGCTGCCGTGCCGGGGGCCCACTGCTCGAGGGGATCGCGCAGGTCCGCCTGCTCCTGCACCAGCCGGGCCGACCAGTGCTCGTGATGCAGCCCGAACATCTCCTCGCCGGAGTGGCTCAACGGGGCATGGCCCACGTCGTGCAGCAGGGCGGCGCCGTACACCAACCCGCGCAGCTCGGCCAGCTGCGGTTGCAAGCGCTCGAGATGGGTGAGGGCCCGCCGCGCCAGATGCAGCACCCCCAACGAGTGGGTGAAACGGCTCGATTCCGCCCCATGAAAGGTGAGGAAGGCGGGGCCCAGCTGGCGGATGCGGCGCAGCCGCTGAAAGGCGGGGGCATCAATCAGAGCGATGGCCATCGCCTCAGCCGGCAGGCTGCGGTCGAGCACGATCTCGCCGTGGAGCGGATCGTGATACGAGCGCCGGCTCATGCCTCCACCAGGCGTTCCAGCGCGGCCGCCGCTGCCCGCAGCCAGAGGTCGTCATCGCTGCCGATCTCGCTGCCGCTGGGGCCGCTGCCCTCCAGGGGCTGATCGGGTTGCAGGCCCACCCCTTGAATCGGGTGGCCGTTGGGGGTGAGGTAGCGGGCCACCGTGACCGCCAGGCCACTGCCATCGCCCAGGGGCATCAGCGTTTGAATCTCTCCTTTGCCGAAGCTGGTGCTGCCCATCAGCGCGGAGCGGCCGTTGTCCTGCAGGGCGCCGGCCAGAATCTCGCTGGCACTGGCGGTGCCGCCATTGATCAAGGTGAGCATCGGCCCCTCGTAGAGGCGCCCTGCATTGGCGGGGCGCTGCTCGGCGATGCCATTGCGATCCTGGGTTTCAACGATCACATCACCGGCGAGCAGGTCGTCGGCCACGGCCAGGCC
>JAYKIT010000048.1:0-4239 GCA_035285765.1 Synechococcus sp.
GCGGGTTGCCCGCAGGGGCGGGAACGAGGGATCAGACGCGACGGCGCTTGGGACGGCGGCAGCCGTTGTGCGGCAGCGGAGTGACGTCGCGGATCAGGGTGATTTCCAGGCCGGCCACCTGCAGGGCGCGGATTGCGGTTTCACGACCGGAGCCAGGGCCACGCACCAGCACTTCGATCTGACGCATGCCCTGATCGAGGGCACGGCGGGCGGCGGCTTCGGCAGCGGTCTGTGCAGCGAATGGGGTGCCTTTGCGGGCGCCCTTGAAACCGCTGGCGCCGGCGGAGGACCAGGAAATCACTTCACCAGCGGTGTCAGTGATCGACACGATGGTGTTATTGAACGTGCTCTGAATATGGGCAACGCCGTTGGGTACGTTGCGTTTGGCCTTTTTGGGGCCGCTTTTCTTAGCTGGCTTCGCCATGGAAATGGACCCGCGTGTGCGGGCAGGTGATCAGGGAACGAAAAATGGGGCCGCTCTGGTGACGAGGCCGCAACAGCAGCCCACGGCAGAACGGTGGCGAGGGGGGAAGGCTTACTTCTTCTTGCCGGCCACGGTCTTGCGAGCGCCGCGACGGGTGCGCGCGTTGGTGCGGGTGCGTTGACCGCGCACAGGCAGGCTCATGCGATGACGACGACCGCGCAGGCAGCCGATGTCCTGAAGGCGCTTCATGGCCATGCCTTCCTGACGGCGCAGGTCACCTTCAAGGGTGAAGGTTTCGGCGGCAGCACGCAGCTTCTGAACATCAGCGTCGCTGAGGTCCTTCACGCGGGTGTCGGGATCAACGCCGGTGGAAGCAAGAATCTTCTTGGAGCGGGTCAGGCCCACGCCATAGATGTAGGTGAGGGCGACTTCCACGCGCTTGTCGCGGGGAATGTCGACACCGGAAATCCGAGCCACTGAGGAGGAACGTCGTTGGAACTGGGTTCGGCGGATTGCAGGATCCGCCTGAGAATCATCAAGTCAAGCCAGTTGCTGGCTGGCTCAAGGTGTGCGCTGGTGGGCGCTCAACCTTGGCGCTGCTTGTGCTTCGGGTTGATGCAGATCACCATCACCCGCCCGTGGCGACGAATCACCCGGCACTTGTCGCACATGCGTTTGACTGAGGCACGCACCTTCATCGGCGGGCTCTCCTATTGACAAACAAACAGCTTATCATGGCGTGTTACGCCAGGGCGAGCAACACCTGCTCTGCCACGGCCTCCACGTCGCCGGTGCTGAGCACCCGCTTGAGCTGGCCGCGGCCCTCGTAGTAGCTGATCAAGGGGGCGGTTTGCTCGCGATACACGTTGAGGCGATGGCGAATCACCGCTTCGTTGTCGTCGGCGCGGCCACGGGCCAGCAAGCGTTGCACCAGTTCCTCATCGCCGAGTTCCATCAGCAACACCCGCTCGAGGGGTTGGTTGAGCTCCGCCAGCAGGGCATCGAGGGCCTCGGCTTGGGCCAGATTGCGGGGGAATCCATCCAACAGCCAGCCGCCTTGGTGGCTTTCCAGCCGGCTGCGCACGATGGCCAGCACCAGGGCATCACTCACCAGCTCACCGCGGTTCATCACGGCTTCGGCTTCTTTGCCAAGCTCGCTGCCCGCTTTCACTTCAGCGCGCAGCAGATCACCGGTGGAGAGGTGCAGCAGGGCGTGGCTGGCCGCCAGGCGCTCGGCCTGGGTGCCTTTGCCCGCTCCTGGCGGGCCCACAAACAACAGTCGCTGGCTCATTGGCGCACCATTCCTTCGTAACGCTGGGAAATCACATAGGTCTGCACCTGCTTGGCGGTGTCGATCGCCACACCCACCAGGATCAGCAGGGAGGTGGCGCCGAGGCCCTGGAACGTTTTCACGTTGGTGGCACCTTCCACGGCCGCCGGGATGATTGCAACGGCACCGAGGAAGAGGGCGCCAAGCAGGGTGAGGCGGTTTTGCACCGCACTGAGGTAATTGGCTGTTGCCGTGCCAGGCCGCACCCCTGGAATCGCCACACCACCTTTTTTGAGGTTGGAGGCGATGTCTTTCGGGTTGATCGTGAGGGTGGCGTAGAAGAACGAGAAGCCGGTGATCAGGCCGAAGAACACCAGGGCATAAAGCCATGGCGTGCTGCTGTTGGGGTTCAGATAGCCGGCCACCCGCAGCAGCAACTCACTTTTGGTGAGGTTGGCCACGGTGAGGGGCAGGAAGATCACCGCTGAAGCGAAAATGATCGGCATCACGCCACCGGCGTTGAGCTTGAGCGGCAAATAGCTCTGGCGCTCAGGCAGCATCGCCCCAGCTCCCACCTGGCGCTTGGCGCTCACGATCGGGATGCGGCGACTGCCCTCCTGCACGCACACGATGCCCACAATCGTGACCAGGAACACCAGCACCAGCACGATGATTCCGGCAATGGTGCCGCGATCGCCGCTCTGGGCCAGCTCCACGGTGGAACCCAGGGCCCGCGGCAGCGTGGCCACGATGTTGAGGAAGATCACCAGGGAGGCGCCCTGGCCGATGCCGCGTTCGGTGATCACCTCCGACAGCCACATCACCACCATCGATCCGCTCACCAGGGCGAGCGCGGTTTGCACCACAAACACGCTGTCGGGGATGGATTCGAGGCTGTAGGGGCGCAGGATCAGGGCAAACACGATGCTCTGCAGCAGACCCCAGCCCAGGGCGACATAGCGGGTGATCTGGGCAATCTTGCGGCGACCTGCCTCCCCCTCATTTTTCTGGAGATCCTCGAGGCTCGGCAGGGCTGCTGTGAGCAGCTGCAGGATGATCGAGGCGTTGATGAAGGGCAGGATTCCGAGCGCAAACACCCCCAGGGCCGAAATGCCGCCCCCGGTGAAGATGTCGAGGAAGCCAATCAGTTGGCCGCCCTGCTCAATGAATTGCTTGAAGGCTTCCCGGTCGATGCCGGGAATGGGGATGTAGATGCCGAGCCTCACCAGCAGCAAAAGGCCCAGGGTCGTGAGCACACGATCCCTGAGCCCTTTGGCCTGAAACAACTGGGTGAGGACCTCGCCGGCGCTGGGGGTACGACCCCGACTGACAATCATGAATCGCGACGCGCAGGTGGGGCGGGGGAGATCAGTCGATCAGTTCGCAGCTGCCACCGGCGGCTTCGATCTTCTCGCGGGCCGAGGCGGTGAAGGCCGCGGCGTGCACGGTGAGCTTCACTTTCAGCTCCCCATCGCCGAGCACCTTAAGCGGATGCTTGGGGGAGGTGAGCAGCCCGGCTTCCACCAGCGACTCGCGGGTCACCACGGTGCCGTCCTTGAGGTCGGCCAGTTTGGCCACGTTCAACACGGTGTACCGCTTGGGGTTCACCAGGGTGAAGTGCTTGAGCTTGGGCACCCGGCGGTAGAGAGGCATTTGACCGCCTTCAAAACCAGGACGGGTGGGACGGCCGGAACGGGATTTCTGACCGCGCATACCGAAACCGCAGCTGGCACCCTGGCCAGCGGCGATGCCGCGGCCCTTGCGGAGCTTGCGGCGACGGGCCCCCTTCTGGGGCTTCAGGGTTTGCAGAGAAAGAGTCATGGCGGGGCTCAGGAGTAGATCTGCTCGAGGGTGATGCCCCGTTCCTTGGCTGTGTCCTTATGGGTGCGCAGCTCACGCAGCGCCACCAGAGCGGCTCGGGCGTTGTTTAGCGGGGTCTTGCTGCCCAGGCGCTTGGCCAGGACATTTTTGATACCGGCCAATTCCAGCACGGTGCGGATCGAACCACCGGCGATTACACCGGTACCGGGGGCTGCCGGACGCATCAGCACGCTGGCGGCACCATCGCGGCCGGTGCTGAGGGTGGGGATCGAGTTGGTGCGGGTGAGGGGCACCTTCACCAGATGCTTTTTGCCATCGGCAACGCCTTTTTTCACGGCACCGATCACATCGCCGGCCTTGCCGACGCCGACGCCCACCTGACCCTTCTCGTTGCCAACGACAACGATGGCCCGGAAGCTCATCTTCTTACCGCCTTTCACGGTTTTGGAGACGCGGCGAATCTGCACCACGCGCTCCTGCCACTCGGAATCACGCTCCTGATCGCGGCCGCGACCACGGCGATCACCGCGACCGCGGCGGTCACCGCGGCCACCACCACGGCGCTCACCTTGGCCCTGGCCTTCGGCGGCGGCGGGAACGTCAGCGGCGCCGGGAATGTCCTGGCCCTGGGTCTGGTTGGTTGCTTCAGTCATGGTTGCTCGGGATCAGAACTGCAGGCCCGCTTCCCGGGCAGCGTCGGCCAGGGCCTTGACCCGACCGTGAT
>JAYKIT010000049.1:0-8379 GCA_035285765.1 Synechococcus sp.
TCACCAGGTCGGACTGCATGTCCGCCACCGACTGCTCGAGGATCTTGACGGGGTCTTCAGCGCGGCTGACCAGATCGTTGAGGTTGGCGCGGAACAGGCGGCCGACGCGATCGAAAAGCCCCATGGGGTCGGGTCGAGTTGGGCGTTGAGACCCTAGCTAGGTTGCTGCGATGAGTCCTGTGCAGCGCCCCAAGCGCCGGCCGCCGGCCCGCCCCCTGCAGCAATGCCTGGGGGATCTGCAGAACCAATGGCAGCAGCAGGGCAGCATCGGAGCCCTCTGGCAGGCCTGGCCTGAACTGGCCGGCCCCCAGCTGGCCCCCCACTGCCGCCCCTTGGAACTGCGCGGTCGCACCCTGGTGGTGGGGGCCGCCCAACCTCAATGGCTGCAGGCACTGCGCTACAGCCGCCACCAGCTGCTGGCGGTGCTGCAAAGCCGCGGCTACCCGGTGCAGAGCCTGCAATTCGTGCAGCAGGATGCGCCCCAACGGGCGGAACCCTTCAGCCAGGAGCTGCAACGCAGCTGGGAGCAGCACCCCTGCCGCGACCCCTCAGCTGGCGCCGACTGCCCCCGCTGCCAGGCCCCCACCCCGGCCGGCGAACTGCGGCGCTGGGGCTGCTGTGCCCTCTGCCTGCGCCAGGACAGCAGCGTGTTTGCCCCGCCACCGGGCTGGACCGGCGAGGAGTCTGAGCCGGGCCCACGGACGCCGGAGCAGGCCGCAGGCCCTACAAACCGAAGTGGCGACAGATCAGCCAGGGGGTGACCAGGGTGAGGGTCAAGGTGAGCGGGGCCCCGTAGCGGGTCATATCGAAGAAGCGATAGCGCCCTGGCCCCATCACCATCAGGTTGCACTGATAGCCGATGGGTGTGAGAAAGCTGAGGCTCGAGGCGAACACAATCGCGTAGATGAAGGCCAGGGGAGGCAGATCCAGGCCCTTGGCCAGCTCGGTGGCAATCGGCATCAGCAACACCACCGTGGCCCCATTGGTGAGCGTTTCAGTGAACAGCTGCGCCAGCAGAAACACCGCCGCCAGTACGGCATAGGCCGGCCAACCCTGCAAGGAATGCAGCAGATCCACAGCCAGCCCCCTGGCCAGGCCGGTGTTCTGCATCGCCACGCTGAAGCAGAAGATCGAACCGAGCAGCAGGATCACATCCCAGCGAATCGAGCGCTGCACCTCGCCGGGGCGTAAACAGCCGGTGAGCACCATCAGCACCACCCCCAGCAGCACCGCGGCCATCAGATTGAGCAGCCCCAGCATCGGCAGCAGGATCACCAGGGCAGAGATGGTGAGTGCCACCCCCTTACGGCTGGTGGTGGGTAAATCCTTTTCCAGCTCATCGAGCAGCACCAGGTCATTGCGGTTCTGCAGGCCGCGGATCGTGTCGATCGGGGCCTGAATCAACAGCACATCACCGGCCTGCAACACCACACGGCCCAGCAGATCGCGGATCACCTCCTGGCCGCGACGCACCGCCACCAAGGTGGCGTTGTAGCGCTGGCGGAAACGCAGCTCCCGCACACTGCTGCCGGCAATGCTGGAACCAGCCGGCAGCAGCACCTCCACCAGGCGCATGGTGACCCCATGGGGAGCCTCCCCTGGCTGCTCCCCCGGCGCCACCCACACCGGAGCCAGGGTGATGGTGTGCTCCTGCTGCAGCCGCAGCAAATCGTCACGGCGACAGCGCAACAGCATGCGATCACCAGCCTGCAGGGTGAGATCCGCCAAGGGAGCAGAAAAGCTCTGGCTACCGCGATGCAACTCGAGCACATCCACATCAAAGCGGCGCTGCAGGCGGCTGTTGTGCAGCGACTGCCCCACCAGCTCGGAGCCCATGGGAATCAGCACATCGGTGAAGTAGCCCTGCTTGGTCATCGAGGCCATCAGGTTGTCGTCCTGACCGCGATCGGGCAGCAGACGATCCCCCACCAGCACCATGTAGAGCGCCCCCAGCAGCCAGAGGGGCAAACCGATCGGCGTGAAATCAAACAAACCAATCGAGCCATAGCCCAGCTGACGGCTCACATCACTGGCCAGCAGGTTGGTGGAGGTGCCCAACACCGTGATCGTGCCGCCGATCACCACGGCAAACGAGAGGGGCAGCAACACCTTGGAGGGCGACACCCCACGGCGATGGCACCAGTTCTCCACCACCGGCAGCAGGGTGGCCACGATCGGCGTGTTGGGAATGAAGCCCGACAGTGGCGACACCACGGCCACCAGCAGCATGATCATGCGCCGTGGAGTGCGGATCGCCTCAGAACCCACCAGGGCGCGCAAGCGATCCACCCCGCCACTGCGAAACAAGCCGGCCGAGAGGGCAAACAAGCCCATCAGCGTGATCAGGGCCGGAGTGCCGAAGCCCTGCACCGCTTCGCGGGGATCGAGCACGCCGAAGCTCACCAGCAGCGCCACCGCCAGCAAACCGGTGATCTCAGGCGCCAGCCAGCCTGTGATGAACAGCACAAGCGAGAGGCCGAACACCAGCAGGGTGATGCAGCCGGAGAAGCTGGTTGCCGCCGCCAGAAACCCTGCGGACTCAGGCACGGAGGGAGAAGCGCTCAGGCATGGCAGAGATCATGCCAGTTGGGGGCTGGGCCCTCGGCCAGAGCTAACGGCCGTAGGAGGTGGAGCGGCCATAGGCATCTTCGAAGCGCACGATGTCGTCTTCCCCGAGGTAAGGGCCGCTCTGCACTTCGATCAGCTCCACCGGAATCTTGCCCGGGTTGGTGAGCCGGTGCTGTGAGCCAAGTGGGATGTAGGTGCTCTGGTTCTCACCCACCAGCTCCTCCACCCCGTTCTTTTCCACCAGAGCGGTGCCGCTGACCACCACCCAGTGCTCGGCGCGATGGTGGTGCATCTGCAACGACAGCGCCGCGCCTGGTTTCACCGACAGCCGCTTCACCTGCCAGCGGCGACCATCCACCACGCTGTCGTAGTGCCCCCAAGGCCGGTAGATGCGGCGATGGGCCCGGCCTTCAGAGGAGCCACTGCGCTCAAGCTCCTGCACCACCTGCTTCACCTGCTGGGAATGGTCGCGATGGGCCACCAACACGGCGTCATCGGTTTCAACCACCACCAGGTTTTCAACGCCAAGACCCACCACCAGGCGGTGCTCACTGCGCAGATAACAGTTGCGGGAGCCGAGGTTGATCACACGCCCGCGCAAGAGGTTGCCATCGGCATCCCGCTCACCGGATTCCCACAGGGCACTCCAGCTGCCCACATCACTCCAGCCCGCCTGCAAGGGCAACACCGAACCGAGGCTGGTGCGCTCCATCACCGCCACATCCAGGGCAATGGAGGGGCACTTGGCAAAGGCCTCACGCTCCAGCCGCAGGAACTGCAGATCAGCGCTGTCCTGCTCCACCGCAGCGCGGCAGCAGCTCACCAGTTCCGGCTCCAGCCGCTCCAACTCCGAGAGCATGGCGCTGGCCCGGAACAGGAACATGCCGCTGTTCCAGGTGAAGCGACCACTGGCGAGGAACTGCTCAGCCCGTTCCCGATCGGGCTTTTCCACAAAACGGGCAATGGGCACCGGCGCGGTGGCGCTGAGCGGTTCAGCCGCCTCGATGTAGCCGTAACCGGTTTCCGGTGCCGTGGGCACGATGCCGAAGGTCACCAAACGGCCAGCGAGCGCGGCGGGAAGACCAGCAGCGATCGTGGTGCGGAACGCCTCCGGCTGGCGGATCACGTGGTCGGCAGCCAGCACCAGCAGCAGCGGATCATCACCACGGGCCATGGCCCGCAGCGCCGCCACACACACCGCCGGGGCCGTGTTGCGCCCCATGGGCTCCAGCAGGATCGCCTCGGGATCCACCCCGATCTGGCGCATCTGCTCGGCCACGATGAAGCGGTGGTCTTCGTTGCAGATCAGCAGGGGCGAGCCCAATCCCGGCAAGCCCTCGAGGCGCCGTTGGGTGAGCTGCAGCAGGGTGTCGTTGGTGTTCTCCGCCAGGGCCCAGTACTGCTTGGGATAGCTGGCCCGCGACAGGGGCCACAGGCGGGTGCCAGTGCCGCCGCAAAGGATCACCGGCAGCAGCGCGGGGGACTCAGCCATCAAGGGTCCGGGCGTTGCGGCGCTCAGTATCGCTCGGGGTTCGGCAGACGCCAGGTGGACTCGACCCCCTGCGCCGCCAGCTGCTCAGCGCCTGCCCGCACCGCCGCCATGCGCACCCGCCAAAGCTCATAGACGCCATCGGCGGCAAGCCGGGTATGGGGCATCTGCCGCCAGTAGGGCTCAGCGGCTGTGGTGGTGTCGATCACCAGCAAAGCCGTGCCGCTGGGCGGCAACTGCTCCGCCAGATCGACCAAGCCACTGGCGGGGCGACCGGCATAGAGCACCACCAAACGGCTGTAGTAATGCAGCGAGGGCTTGTTGATGCCCACCATCGCCAGGGGCTCATCGGGCTGATGCACCTGCCGCACCACGGCGGCCAGCTGCCTCAGGGGTTGGGCCCGGCGCTGATCCACGATTTCCCCCACTGGAATCAAGGCGAACAGCTGCCAGAGCAGCATCGGCAACTGCAGGGCCAGCAACCAGGGCCCCGAACGGCTGGCACCGCGGCGCTGCAGCAAGAGGCCACCCGCCAGCGCGGCCAAGGCAAACACAGCAGCGCTGATCCACACCACCCCAGAACGCTGCAGGGCGCCGGCCAGATCAGGGATCTCCGGATCCTGAATCAAGGGCACCCAGAGGGATCCAGCGCAGAACCCCACCGTGAGCACAAGCGCCAGGGCCACGCAGGCCCAGCGCGCCCGGGCCAGCCAGGCGGGAGGTGACTCCACCAGGGCCACCAGCAACCCCATGGCCGGCAACGCCGGCAGCAGGTAGCTGGGCAATTTGGTGGCAGAGATGGTGAAAAACAGCACCACCACCACCAGCCAGGCGAGGGCGAAACGGCTGAGGCTGGCCTGGGGGCGCAGGGGCCGCCGCTGCCAGCAATCGCGCCACTGGCTGGCCATCGCCAGCAGCAGCAACGGCGTGAATGGCAGGCTCACCAGCAGCAGCAGCGGGCCGTAGTACCACCAGGGCCCGGCGTGGTTGTTCACCACCGCCGTGTAGCGCTGCAAGTTGTGATAGCCAAAGAAGCTATCGATGAAAGGTTGGCCTTCCTTCCACACCTCCAGCAGGTACCAGGGGGCCGCCACCATCAGGGCCAGCAGCACCCCCGGCAAGGGCCGCAGCGCCCGCACCAGGCCGCCGAGATCGCGCTGCCAGAAGCCGAACAGCACCAAGGTGGGCAAGGCGATTACCAGGGCCACGGGCCCCTTGGTGAGCACCCCGAGCCCCAGCACCAACCAGCTCAGCAAGGGAAACGGAGCCCGGGGGGTGGCATAGGTGCGCCAAAGACCCAGCAGGCCAATCCCCACACAGGCGGTGAGCAGGGGATCGCTCACCGAAGCCCGCCCCCAGAGCAGCACCAAGGGAGAGAGCGCAAACGCCAGAGCCGCTTCCAACGCCACCACGGCACCACGGCGCGGCAACACCGTGAGCGCCAGCGCCAGCATCAAGGCCACCATGGCCAGCCCCGATGGCAACGTTGAGGCCCAGCTGCCCAGGGGATCCCAGGCCGGGGGGAGCAACCAGCTGAAACCACCGATCAGCCAGTAGATCAGCACCGGCTTGTCAAAGCGGGGATGGCCATTCACCCGCGGGGTGAGCCAATCACCGGTTTCGGCCATGGCGCGCCCGGCTGCAGCGAACAGCGCTGGGGTTTCATCGAGCTGGCCCACGGCGCCAAGGCGCCACAGGAACAGCACGCTGCCGCAGAGCACAACCGCCAGCACCAGCCAGAAACGCCGTTGGGCTGGGGGCACGGCCGGTTCAGCAAGTGCCCGACAGCCTATGCAGCAGCGGTGAGCCAGGCCTCGAGGCGCTGGGCAAAGGCCTCCAGACCAAAGCGCCGGCAGGCCTGGTCACGGCACGCCGCCCGATCCAACGCAAGGGCTGCCGGGAGGCACTCACTCAGGGCCAAGGGCTGATCCGGCGGCACGCGATAGCCCGTCACACCATCGTCAATCAGCTCAGCTGGGCCACCACGGCTGTAGGCCACCACCGGCACCCCACAGGCCATCGCCTCCACCACCACATTGCCGAAGGCCTCATTCCACTTCGGGGTGTTCAACAGCGCAGCGCAACGGCCCAGTTCGGCCTGCAGCTGCTGGGTGGGCAGAAACCCGCGCCAATGCAAGGTGCCCGGCGGCACCGACGCCTCCACGGCAGCGGCGTAGGCGTTGTCTTCCCGCAGTCCCCAGATCCAGAGGGGCCATCCCAGCTGGGCAGCGGCCCTGGCCGCATCCTCCAGCCCCTTTTCTGGCGCAATACGGCCCACCCAGCCCAAGCGCCGCTCAGGCTCAGCGCAGAAGCTGTAGCGCCCGAAATCAAAACCATTGGCCACCAAAGTGGGCTCAGCCGTCAGCTGGAAATCCTCAGCCTGGGAAGCGGTGTGAAAGGCCAAACGGCTGGGGAAAGCCCTGGCGGTGGCTTCAATCACCGCATCCATCGCCTCGCTGACGCTGCCCATGCTCACCAGGTGGAACAGGGGAGTGCGGAACTGGGCGGTGAGCCAGAACGGCAGCCAGTCGTAGCCGAGGTTGAGCACCGCATCGAAGTGGTGCTGCTGCTCCAGCGCCCGCTGCCAGAAGCGGGGCAACAGCCCATCGGCAGGGAACTGCACCGGCGCCTGGCGCGGCTGGTGCTGCCAGCTGGGCTGGGGCACACCAGGCTCCAACCAGAGCTGATCCAGATCCGGCAGGGGCAGGCTGCTGCCCTCGGCGGCCACCAGGGAGAGCCGATGGCCGCGTCGCTGCAGGCCCTTGAGCACAGCCTCAAGCGTGAGCTCCACGCCACCGCCCAGCCCCTGGCCCAGGGGACCCATGGGGGTGCTGACCACCAGCAGCTTCATGCTTGCCATAGGGCTGCACGGCGATTGATCAGCAGCACCGAACCCAGCGCCAGCAGCACCCCGAGCCACTGCAACAGGCGCAGCTGCTCCCCGAGCAACACACCACCGGTGGCCAGGGCAAACACCGGGGTGAGGAAGGTGAGGGAGGTGAAAGCGGTGAGGTCACCGCGATTGGCAAACCAGAAGAACAGGCCGTAGGCCACGGCCGTGCCCAACAGGCTGGCGTAGCCCATCAGACCCCACTGCGGCAGGGTGAGCTGCGGCCAGGAATGCAGCGGATCGGCCAGGGGGCCGCTGACGCTGAGCAGCACCAAGGGCAGGCTGCCCAGCAGCAGATGCCAGCCGGTCACGGCCACCGGATCGCTATGGCGGCAAGCCCAACGCGACAGCAAGGTGCCGATCGCCATGCTCGCGGCTGCACCGAGCATCAACAGTTCACCACTGGCGGGCAGCAGGCTGCCCAGCACAGGCGGCCCCTCCAACCAAAGGTGCACAAACACCCCCTCGGGTAAACCAAGGCAGAGGATGCCGGCCAGGCCCAGCAGCAACCCCAGCCAGCCCACAGGATTGATGGCTTCGCCCAAAAAGGTGCGGGCCAGCAGCGCCACCAGCAACGGTTGCGAATCGATCAACACCGAACCGAGGCCGGCGCCGGTGCGGGCCAGGCCCTCCGAGAGCAGGCCGTGGAACAGGCAACCATCCATCAGGGAGAACACGATCAACCAACCCCAATCGCGCTGGTTGGGCAGCAGGGGGCGCCTGAGCAGCGCGCATGCCGGCAGCAACACCAAAGCCGCCGGCAGAATCCGCAACCAAGCCAGAGTGAGCGGGCCCAGATCCGCGAGCAGGGGCTTCATCGCCACCATGCCGGTGCCCCAGAGAGCGAAGGGCAGCAGCATGGCCAGCCAGCGCAGGACAACGGACACCGCGATCGGCTCAGCAGCCGCGAGCCTACGGAAAGCGGCAGCCGCCGCCGGGGCCACCGCTCCTGCATAGGATTCGCAACAAAGCCTTCTCTCCATGGTCTGGCCCTGGCGCCGCCACCGCCGCAAGCGCATCGCCCGCATCGCAATGGAAGGGCCGATTGCCGGCGCCACGCGCCAACGGGTGCTCAAAGCCTTGCGCCAGGTGGAGGAGCGGAAATTTCCTGCCTTACTGCTGCGGATCGACAGCCCCGGCGGCACGGTTGGCGACAGCCAGGAGATCCACCAGGCCTTGATGCGCCTACGCGAGAAGGGCTGCAAGGTGGTGGCCAGCTACGGCAACATCTCCGCCTCCGGCGGTGTGTATGTGGGCAGCGCCGCCGAGCGCGTGGTGGCCAATGCGGGCACGATCACCGGCTCGATCGGCGTGATCCTGCGTGGCAACGATGCCTCGCGGCTGCTGGAGCGCATCGGCATCCGCTTTGAAACGGTCAAGAGCGGCCTCTACAAGGACATCCTCTCCCCCGACCGGGCCCTGACCGAGGCCG
>JAYKIT010000050.1:0-3073 GCA_035285765.1 Synechococcus sp.
ACCGAGCACAGCGGCATCACATCGAGCGGGCGCAGGGGTTCCACCACCAGCTGGGCATTGGCGGCCGCAGCCAGGGCCGGATCCAGCACCAGAAAGCGCCAATCGGGCCACTGTTCCAGCCACCACGGCTCACAGCGCAGCCCCAGGCCACCAAAGCAGAGCAGGGCGGTGCGCTCTCGCGGCGTGCGCCAACTGAGACGCTCGTGCAGTGCATTCAGGGGCCACTGCGGCGCCGCCGCACTCAGGCCGATGGCGCACTCAGGCAGCTGCCAGGGCATCGGCAGCGCAAAGGGGCAACGGATCAGCGCCTGCCCGAGCCGATAGCGCTGCAGGGATTGCTCGGCCCAATCAGCGAAGTGCTCTCCCAAGGCCGCATAAATGCTGTCCCAACCGAAATTGCCGTGCCACACCAGCGGAATCTCCAACCGCTGGGCAAGCAACGCCGCTGCCGGCGGCACATCCGCCAGCACCAGGGCCGGCTCCCCAGGCTGCCGCTGCTGGGCCAACCAGTGGCACTCCTGCTCCAGCTGCTGCGGCAACCGCTGCTCCAACCCCGCCAGGGCCGCCAGGGTGGCCTCGGGATCACTGCCGAGGGCATCGGCTTGGATCACGCCCACATCCCAGTTGCAATGGCGCTGCACCAGGGGAATCCCGGCAAAGCTTCGGGCCACGAACTCAGCTGGTAAAGCGCTGGAGAGCACAAAGCGGCAACGGGGCTCCAGCTGGTGCAGAGCCCGCAACAGCGCCGCCACCCGCGCCCCATGGCCAAAGCCATGGCTGCTCACGCAGGCAATGATCAGCACGGCAGCACCGGCTGGCTCAGCAGCACCTGCTCCTGCACCACCTGGCCATGGCGATCAAACCAGCGCTGAGCAGCCAGCTGCACCCCACCATCGGCCCCCAGCTCCACCCAGCTGAAATGGCGGATCGGCTGGCCCTGAGGGCCCAACCCATGGCGCGGCACGCAGGCCGCATTGAGATACACCGTGCCCTGGCGGTCTTGATGCAGGCTGCGGCGCTCACCTGCGCCATGGCGCAGGCGGTGGTGCATATGGCCGAACACCACCAACGGCAGCGGCCGCTGCTTGCGGATGCGCACGATCGCCTCCTGCAGATCCTGATCGCCCCAATCACAAGCCGGGCGCTTCCAATCCCGGCCGCAGGGATCAGCGGCCCCACTGCCCAAGCCACTGGGGCCGCAGTGGGCCAGCAACACCAAAGGAAGGTCTGCTGGAGCGGCGGCAGCGGCGGTGCTGATGCGTGCAGCTGACTCAAACACCGAAAGCTCACCCCAATGGGCCTTCACCGCAGCTGAGAGGTAATAGCCACCACCGGCACTACCCGGCCGGGCCCCCACCACCGCCAGGCCAGGGGGCTGGAGCAAACGCAATGACCAACCGCAGTGCAGCTCCCCCAGGGCCTGCTCCATGTGCGCCAGGGTGCGGCCGCTGGCATCGCGGGCGGCATCGTGATTGCCAAGGATGCAAGCCACCGGCAGCGTGAGCTCCCGCAGGCGCCGGGGCAAGCGCACATCGCCATCGGCCAGATCCCCCACCACCAGCAGCGCATCGGGGGCCAGCTCCTGCAACACCTCGGCGTCGAGCCCATCCCACTGGCCGTGGAGGTCTCCAGCGATCGCCAGGCGCAGCACAAACTCCCCCGCAGGCGTTTCTAGTCTGCGATCATCCTCCTCCCCGCCTGGTTCGCGTGTTTGCCGCCACTGAGCCCGCCGCGCCCCCCAGCGCCCAGCTGCAACGCATCAATCGCCTGCGGCAGGAGCGGCGAGCCGTGATCCTGGCCCACTACTACCAAGACGAAGCCATTCAGGATGTGGCCGATTTCATCGGCGACTCCCTGGAACTCTCGCGCAAGGCCGCTGCCACCGATGCCGAAGTGATCGTGTTCTGCGGCGTGCACTTCATGGCGGAGACCGCCAAGATCCTCAGCCCGCAGAAAACCGTGGTGCTGCCGGATCTCGATGCCGGCTGCTCCCTCGCCGATGCCTGCCCCGCCGATGGCTTCGCCGCCTTCCGCGCTGAACATCCCGATCACGTGGTGATCAGCTACATCAACTGCTCAGCGGCGATCAAGGCCCAGAGCGATCTGATCTGCACCAGCAGCAATGCCGTGGCGATGGTGGAATCCATCCCTGAAGGCACGCCGATCCTGTTCGCCCCGGATCGCAACCTGGGCCGCTGGGTGGCGCGCCAAACCGGCCGCGAGCTCACCCTCTGGCAGGGCAGTTGCATCGTGCACGAAACCTTCAGCGAAGCAGCGGTGCTGCAGCTCAAGGCCGAGCACCCCGATGCAGCGGTGATCGCCCACCCCGAATGCGAGGAGAACCTGCTGGATCTGGCTGAGTTCATCGGCTCCACCAGCAAGTTGCTGCAGTTCTGCCAGCAGAGCAGCGCCAGCAACTTCATCGTGCTGACCGAGCCCGGCATCCTGCACCAGATGCGCAAAGCGGTGCCTCACAAGCAATTCCACGATGTGCCGGGGCTCGATGGCTGCAGCTGCAATGCCTGCCCCCACATGCGGCTCAACACGCTCGACAAGCTGGAGCAGTGCCTCGACACCCTCCAGCCGGCGATCGAGCTGGAGGAAAGCCTGCGGCTGAGGGCCCTGCAACCGATTGAACGGATGCTCGAACTGAGCCGTTGATTGAACGCACCGCTGAAGGGCTCTACTGCCGCGCTGCCGATGCCTGGATCGATCCCTGGCGGCCGGTGCCCCGGGCCCTGATCACCCACGCCCACGCCGACCACGCCCGGCCAGGCTGCGGTGAGTACTGGGCGATCGATCGCTCGGAGGCCGTGCTCCGCCAACGGCTGGGCCAAGGCATCACGCTGCACCCGGTGGCCTATGGCGATGAGCTGCGGCTGGGCGATGCGCAGGTGTCGTTCCACAGCGCCGGCCATGTGCTGGGCTCAGCCCAGATCCGCCTGCAAGCCGGCGGTGAAACCTGGCTGGTGAGCGGTGATTACAAGCGCGATGCCGATCCCAGCTGTGATCCCTTTGAGGTGGTGCACACCGATGTGCTGATCACCGAAGCCACCTTCGGCCTACCGCTCTA
>JAYKIT010000051.1:0-17983 GCA_035285765.1 Synechococcus sp.
TTGGGCACCAAACCCGCCGCTGGAATCCCAAGATGCAGCGGTACATCTATTGCGCCCGTAACGGCGTTCATATCATTGACCTCGTGCAGACCGCCGTCTGCATGAACAACGCCTACAAGTGGACCCGTAGCGCCGCCCGTTCCGGCAAGCGCTTCCTGTTCGTGGGCACCAAGAAGCAGGCCGCTGAGGTGGTGGCTCAGGAAGCCACCCGTTGCGGTGCCAGCTATGTGAACCAGCGTTGGTTGGGCGGCATGCTCACCAACTGGGCCACCATGCGCGCCCGGATCGATCGCCTCAAGGATCTCGAGCGGATGGAAAGCTCCGGCGCCATCGCCATGCGTCCGAAGAAGGAAGCCGCTGTGCTGCGTCGCGAGCTGGATCGCCTGCAGAAGTACCTCGGCGGTCTGAAGAACATGCGTCGCCTGCCTGATGTGGTGGTGCTGATTGACCAGAAGCGCGAATCCAACGCCGTGCTCGAGTGCCGCAAGCTCGATATTCCGCTGGTGTCGATGCTCGACACCAACTGCGATCCGGATCTCTGTGATGTGCCCATCCCCTGCAACGACGACGCCGTGCGTTCGGTGCAGCTGGTGATCGGCCGCCTGGCTGATGCCATCAACGAGGGTCGCCATGGTGCCAATGACCATGGTGCTGACCGCGATGAGGAGGGCTGAGGCCCTCCCCATCCGCTGACTTTCAATTTTTCCCTGTTTCACCCTCCAACCCAACCCCCGGACATGGCCGAGATTTCAGCCAAGCTTGTGAAGGACCTGCGCGACCAGACCGGCGCAGGGATGATGGATTGCAAGAAGGCCCTCAAGGAATCCGACGGTGACCTCACCAAGGCCAGTGAATGGCTGCGCCAGAAGGGCATTGCTTCGGCCGAGAAGAAGGCTGGTCGCACCGCCGCTGAAGGTGCAATCGGCAGCTACATCCACACCGGCGCCCGTGTGGGTGTGCTGGTGGAAGTGAACTGCGAAACCGATTTCGTGGCCCGTGGTGATCAGTTCCAGGAGCTGGTGCGCAACGTGGCCATGCAAATCGCCGCCTGCCCCAACGTGGAATTTGTCAGCACCGCTGACATTCCCAGCGATGTGGCCGAGCGCGAAACAGCGATCGAGATGGGCCGTGATGACCTGGGCAACAAGCCCGAGGCCATGAAGGCCAAGATCGTTGAGGGCCGCGTGTCCAAGCGCCTCAAGGAACTGGCTCTGCTGGAGCAGCCCTTCATCAAGGACAGCTCCCTCACCGTGGCTGACATGGTGAAGCAGCTGGCCGGCAAGATCGGCGAAAACATCCAGGTGCGTCGCTTCACCCGCTACACCCTGGGTGAGGGCATCGTGGTGGAACAGCAGGACTTCGCGGCTGAAGTTGCCTCGATGACTGCTTGAACATCAACGACAGTGCGGCAGCTTCGGCTGCCCGTGATGAACTTGAGGGCCTAGAGGCCCTCAGTGACAAGGCGGCCAAGCGGCTGTACAGCCTTTTGGCTGATTACCTCACCGTTGTGCGGCAACAGCTTCAACCGCTGTTGCTGCAGGCGGTGTTTCAGGTTTCAACCCAACAGCTGCCCGAGGCCTTCAACAGCCTGAGCGAGCAGCAGCGCCAGGGCTTGCGCCAGCGGTTGGGCGAACTCTGCAGCCGCTGCAGCTGCCTGCTCACGGTGGAACAGCTGGCCCAACTGGCGTTGCGCCTGGAGGCCATGGCTGCCGCCGATGAGCCGCTCGAGCTAGACCCTGAGCAGCCTGAGGCTCTCGCTGCGGAGCCGTTGTTGGAACCAGGCCTCAGTTTTTCGCTTGAGCCGCCGCAACTGATGGGGGATTTCGACCCCAATCAGTTCTGCGCCGGAGCCGAGCCTCGAGCCCCCAGAGCCGCTGATTCCGAAGCGGATGCGGAGCCAGCTCCTGGCGATGAGCAGGCCTTGGATCTATTGCGCCAAATGGTGCGCGGTGCTGTGCTGGCGCTGCCGGCCAATCAGCCGCAGCAGCCCGCTCAGGCCTTCCCCCTGCCGCGTGAGCCGCGGCAGCTGCGCGATTGGTTCCACCGTTGGGATCGGGCGCTGCAGCGCCGGCTGCGCAACCTCAGCCATGCCGTGAATGTGGAGCTGTTGCGCTCCGGGCTCTGCCGTTCGCTGGTTCCCCTCACCCTGCTGGATGCCGCCCTCAGCGGCCAGGCCGAGCTGCAGGCCGCGCCCCCCAATGTGCTCAGTGTGGTGATGCCGTTGCTGGATCCCAGCACCGCCGAAGAGTTGCAACTCCATGGCGTGCTGCTGCGGGTGGCGGAATTCGAACATCTGCGCCCGGATCTGCGCCAGATCCGCAGTGAGCTCCACCGCCTGGAGGCCACCATGCTGAAAATGGAGCGACGCATTCGGCACTGGCAGAAACGCCTGGCGGTTCTGCAGGCGCAATCCCTGTGGTTGGAGGACAACAGCAACGACCCGTCGCCTCAGCACTGAGCCCTGCGCTCGATGCTTGGTTGATTCGCCTGCAGCGCAGCTTGGCGTTGGAGGCAGAGCATGGCTTTGCTGATCTGCAGGGGCGTCAGAGCCGCTTCAGCGTTTTTCTGCAGCAGAGCTGTGCCAAGGGGGAGCCCTCCCTGCCGGCTGCGGAACTGGTGGCTCTGCAGCATTTCGCCACCAGCCTGGCGGGCTATTCCAGCCTCAGTCTTGAGCAGCGCCGCCGCCTGGTGAGTCAGTTGCGCCAGCACCTGCATCAGCTGCGGCAGCGTCTTGATCCTCCCGCCCCACCGGGGCCGCCGCGCTTGCGCCTGGCCGAAGAGCCGCGCGCCGCCACCTCCAGCGGTGGGCGCGATCAAGCCAGCACGCCCTTGGCGGAGCTCAAGGGGGTTGGCCCCAAGCTGGCCACCCGGTTGGCGCAGCTGGGCCTGTTCACCTTTGAAGATCTGATCCGCCACTACCCGCGCGATTACGTGGATTATTCGCGGCTGGTGCGGATCCAGGAGCTTGAACCTGGTTCCACCGCCACGGTGGTGGCCACGGTGCGCCGTTGCCATGCCTTTGCCAGCCCGCGCAATCCCAACCTGGCCATCCTCGAACTGCAGCTGCAGGACAGCACCGGCCGCCTGCGGATCAGCAAGTTCATGGCAGGCCGCCGCTTCACCTCCGCCGGTTGGCTGCACCAGCAGCAGCGTTTGTATCCGGCGGGAGCCACCCTGGCCGCCAGTGGGCTGGTGAAGGAGAACCGCTTTGGCATCAGCCTGCAGGATCCGCTGCTGGAGGTGCTGGAGGGGCCCTCCAGCACCGTGCAATCCGAACAAATCGGTCGCTTGGTGCCCATCTATGCCCTGACGGAAGGGCTCACCTCCGAGCGGTTGCGGGGTGCGATCAAAACGGTGTTGCCGCGCCTGCAGCGTCGTGAGGATCCCCTGCCGCAGCGCTGGCGCCAGGAGTTGCAGCTGCCCGGGCTCGCTGAGGCCCTCTGCAACATCCACCAGCCCCGGGAACGCGATGAGCTCGATGCTGCTCGGCGGCGCCTGGTGTTTGATGAATTTCTGCTGTTGCAGCTCACCCTCGGCCAGCGGCGGTTGATGCACCGCCAGCGACAGGCCCCCGTTTTTGCTGCCAGCCTCAACGGTGAGCGTTTGCAGGCCTTTCGCCGGCTGCTGCCCTTCCAGTTCACCGCGGCCCAGGAGCGCGTGCTGCAGGAGGTGTGTGCCGATATGGGCCAGCCCAAGCCGATGGCGCGTTTGGTGCAGGGGGATGTGGGCAGCGGCAAAACCGTGGTGGCCATCGCCGCGCTGCTGGTGGCGATCGACGCCGGCCTGCAGGGGGCGTTGATGGCCCCCACCGAGGTGCTGGCGCAGCAGCACTACGCCAAGCTCTGCGACTGGATGCCCCAGCTGCACGTGAGCGTGGAGCTGCTCACCGGATCCACGCCAGCTCCCAAGCGGCGCCAGCTGCTGCAGGATCTGGCCAATGGGCAGCTGCATCTGCTGGTGGGCACCCATGCCCTGCTGGAGGATCCGGTGGATTTCGCCCGTTTGGGCCTGGTGGTGGTGGATGAGCAGCACCGCTTTGGTGTGGCCCAGCGCAATCGGCTGCTCAGCAAAGGGCTGCAGCCCCATTTGCTCACCATGACGGCCACGCCGATTCCACGCACCCTGGCCCTGAGCGTGCATGGCGATCTGGATGTGAGCCAGATCGATGCCCTGCCGCCCGGTCGCCAGCCGATCCAAACCCAGGTGCTGTCAGCAGCGCAGAAGCCCAGGGCCGAAGCCCTGATCCGAGAGCAGGTGGAGCAGGGGCGCCAGGCCTATGTGGTGCTTCCCCTGGTGGATGAATCCGACAAGCTTGAGTTGCGCTCGGCGATTGAGGAGCATCGCCGGTTGCAGGAGGAGGTGTTTCCGGATCTGCAGGTGGGCCTGTTGCATGGCCGCCTCTCCAGCGCCGACAAGCAGGCGGCGATCGAAGCCTTCAGCAGCGGTGCCGTGCAGGTGCTGGTGTCCACCACGGTGGTGGAGGTGGGGGTGGATGTGCCCAATGCCACCGTGATGCTGATCGATCACGCCGAGCGTTTTGGCTTGGCTCAGCTGCACCAGTTGCGCGGCCGTGTTGGCCGTGGCGCTGATGCCTCCCATTGCCTGCTGATCAATGACAGCCAGTCGGCGGTGGCCCGGCAGCGCCTGGAGGTGATGGCCCGCAGCAACGATGGCTTTGAGATTGCCGAGGTGGACCTGCGCCTGCGCGGGCCTGGGGAAGTGCTGGGCACGCGTCAATCGGGTTTGCCGGATCTCGCCCTGGCCAGCCTTAGCGATGATGGCGCGGTGCTGGAGGAGGCCCGCAGTGTGGCTCAGGCGATTCTCGATGCCGATCCCCAGTTGCAGCAGCATCGCTTGCTGGCCCAGCAGTTGGCCGCTGGCCGCCGTCAGCAGGCTGCTGCGGCGCGTTTGAACTGAGATGGCACGGCCCTGGCATCCCATTGCAATTGTGGAGAGCGGCGAGCCGCTGCAGGCCCTGCCCCCGCACCTGCTTCGCTGGCAGCCCCATCCCTACCTGGCCTTGGGGGCCCCCTACGCCGAGGGATGTGATCCCTTTCGCTTGCGCGCTGGGGTGCTGCAGCGGTTGCTGCAGGCCCAGGCCCAGCTGCAGAGCCACCATCGCGAGCTGCAGCTGTTGATCTTTGATGCCTTCCGCCCCCTGGCGGTGCAGCAGTTCATGGTGGAGTACACCCGCGCCCTGCCAGGGGTGAGCGAGGCGGAGGTGCAGGCGTTGTGGGCGGCCCCCAGCAGCGATCCAGCCACGCCTCCACCCCACAGCACCGGTGCGGCGGTGGATCTCACCCTGGCCAGCGCTGAAGGGGTGCCCCTGGCCATGGGGGGTGAGATTGATGCGGTGGGGGAGATCGCTATGCCGCTGCATTTCGCTTCAGCAGCCCCTGGCACCCCGGAGGCGCAGTTTCATCAGCACCGCTGCTGGCTGGCAGAGGCCATGGAATCAGCCGGTTTTGCCCGGCACCCCGGAGAGTGGTGGCATTTCAGCTGGGGTGATCAGCTGTGGGCCTGGAGCAGCGGTGAGCCCCAGGCCTGCTACGGCCGCGCGCCTCAGGCCTGAAGCAGGCTGTCGAGTTCGGGGCCAAGCTTGTGGCACCAGTCGCCGAAGCTGCGTTTGGGGGCTTCACGCTGCCAGCGCTGCAGCAGCGGCTGCAAGGTGCTCTCCAGTTCGGCCAGGGGCAGGCGTTGCAGCACGGGCCGCGCCAGACGCGTGAGCCCGGGGCTGCCGCCCAGCCAGAGCTGGTATTGATCCACACCGCTGCCCACCAGGGCCACTTCCGCCATGTAGGGGCGGGCGCAACCATTGGGGCAGCCGGTCATGCGCACCAGGATCGGCTGGCTGATGCCCTCCTGCTCCAGCAGGGTTTCCAGGCGCTTCAGCACCTGCGGCAGGATCCGCTCCGATTCGGTGATCGCCAAACCGCAGGTGGGCAGTGCCGGGCAGGCGATGGCGTGGCGGCTGAGCAGGCTGGTGTGCTCAGGCTCGCTCCAGCCCATGGCCGCGAGAGCCTCGCTGATTTCCTGGCGCTGGCTTTTGGCGATGTTGCACAGCAGCAGATCCTGGTTGGGGGTGAGCCGGATTTCGGGTTGATACCGCTCCACCAGCTGCCGCAGCTGCTGCTTTTGTTCCCCTTCCACCCGGCCGCAGCTGAGCGAAAGCCCAACGAACCAGAGCCCATCACCCTGGGCATGCCAGCCCAGGTAATCCATCAGTTCCGGCTTGCTTTCGGGTTGAGCTGCTGCGATCGGCCCTGGGAAGTAGCGGCTGATCTCTGAGCGGAACCAATCGATGCCGTGGTCGTGCAGCAGATATTTCATGCGCGCATGGCGGCGCACCTGGCGATCACCGTGATCCCGTTGCAGCGCCACCACGGCCTGTACCAGCTCCAAAATCTGTGATCCCTTCACGTAGCCCAGGCAATCAGCCGTGCGGGCGAAGGTTTCCTCCTTGTTGTGGGTGCGGCCCATGCCGCCGCCCACATACACGTTGCAACCGCGCAGCTTGCCGCCCAGATCAGTGAACGCTACCAAACCCAGGTCTTGGGTGAGCAGGTCCACGGAGTTGTCGCCGGGCACCGTGACAGCCACCTTGAACTTGCGCGGCAGGAAGGTGGAGCCGTAGAGGGGCTCATTCTCGTCACCGCTGCACACCGCCCCAAGGCGCTGTTGCTTGCGCACCTTGCTGGCTTTCACAGAGGGGCGGATCTTGTAGCGCTTCTCGCCATCCACCCAGAGTTCCAGGTAGGCCCCTGCGGCCGCTTGGGGAGCCAGTAGATCGGCGATGTCGTCGGCCAGGCGCCGCGCCACCGGATAGCCCTGCTTCTGGAATGGGGCCGCCGGCGCCATCACGTTGCGGTTGATATCGCCACAGGCGGCCAGAGTGGAGCCCATGTTGCGCACGATCGTGCCCACCACGGTGCGCAGATTCTGCTTGGGAATGCCGTGCAGCTGGAAGGCCTGGCGGGTGGTGGCCCGCAAGCTGCCGTTGCCGTACTGATCCGCCAGCGTGTCGAGGGCGAGATACAGCTGGGCTGGGATGCGGCCGGCGGGGCTGCGCAGGCGCAACATCATTCCCCAATCTTTCTCTTGCCCCTTCTGCCGGTTGTCGCGATTGTCCTGCTGGTAGCTGCCGTGGAATTTGAGGATCTGAACCGCCTGCTCGCTGAAGTTGGGCAGCTCGTTCTGCAGTTCGCTGGCCAGCGGTTCGCGCAGATAACCGCTGTCAGCTTTGAGCTGCTCAAATTTGCTGCGCTCGGTACCGGGCTCGGAGCTGACTGAACGATCGGGCGCAAGCGTCACGGGATATCGGCTGATCTATTGATGCTCTAGCGACCCTAAACAATCGCGGCGTCAGGCGTTTCATAAAGTCAGCAGCTGCTGGAGACCAGGCCGTGGCCACCTTTCTGCTGGAGATCGGCACCGAGGAGCTGCCCGCTGATTTTGCTCGCTTGGTTTTAGGCCAGTTGGAGCCCATGGTGCGCCGCGATCTGGCCGATCAACGGCTGGCCTTCCAGGCGCTCCACTGCACCAGCACACCGCGGCGCATCGTTCTGCAGCTCGATGGTTTGGCCGCTGCTGCCGCCGATCTTCAAGAGGAGCGCAAAGGCCCTCCGGCGGGCCAGGCGTTCAACGATGGGGTGCCCACCAAGGCGGCGATTGGCTTTGCCCAGCGCTGCGGCCTGGATCCCAAGCAGCTGGAGATCCGCGATACGCCGAAGGGGCCGTTTGTGTTTGCGGCCGTACTGGAGCGTGGCCGCAGCAGCCGCGAGCTGCTCTCTGAACTGATTCCCACCTGGCTCTCGGCCCTGCAGGGCCGGCGTTTCATGCGTTGGGGTGCTGGCGAGCGCCGCTTTTCTCGCCCGATTCGCTGGTTGGTGGCCCTGCTGGATGCCGAGGTGGTGCCCGTGTCTTTGCCGGGCAGTGATCCTGCTGTGGAGGCGGGCAACCGCAGCTGCGGCCATCGCCTGATCGCCCCCAGCGTGACCATTCCCCACGCCAACCAGTACCACCAGGTGCTGGCTGAGGCCGGTGTGCAGGTGGAGCGGCAGCAACGCCGCAGCTGGATCAGTGACGCTGTGGCCACGGCGGCCCAGGGCCTTGAGGCGCGAGCCGATCTGCCCGATGAGCTGCTGGAGGAGCTCACCGATCTGGTGGAGCGGCCCAGCCTGCTGGAGGGATCGGTGGACAGCGCCTCCCTCGATCTTCCCGCTGAGGTGCTGAGCACGGTGATGCGCGCCCACCAGCGCTATGTGCCCCTCTACAACGGCAAAGCCCAGGTGGATCCTCTGGCTCTGCAGGCCCGCGGCACTCTGCTGCCCCAGTTCCTCTGCATCGCCAACGGGCTCGAGGCTGCCGCCGACAGCATTCGCCGTGGCAATGAGCGGGTGCTCAAGGCGCGGTTGGCGGATGCCGCTTTCTTTGTGAACGCCGATCGCGCTGTTGCCAGCAGCGAGCGCCGCAGCCAATTGGCGCGCGTCACCTTTGCTGAGGGTCTCGGCAGCCTCTTGGATCGCTGTGAACGGCTCGAGTGGTTGGCGCAGCTGTTGGCTGCTCAGCTGAGCCTTGGCGCTGACACCACAGCCCATGCCATTCGCGCGGCTCACCTCTGCAAGCACGATCTGGTCAGCCAGATGGTGGGTGAGTTCCCGGAGCTGCAGGGCTTGATGGGGGGCAAGTACCTGTTAGCGGAAGGGGAGCCTCGGGCTGTGGCCCAGGCGGTGCTGGAGCACTACCAACCCAAGGGTGCCGATGATGCGCCGCCAGAGTCCGATGCCGGCGCGGTGGTGGCCCTGGCCGAGCGCTTTGAGCTGCTGTTAAGCATCTTTGCCAAGGGGGAGCGCCCCACGGGCTCCTCGGATCCCTATGCCCTGCGGCGCGCTGGCAATGGCATCCTGCAAATTCTCTGGAGCCGCGGCTGGCGCCTGGATCTGCTCAGCTTGCTGCAGCAGGCCACAGCCCACTGGGCGCAGCTGCTGCCGGCCTTCACGATTGATGCGGCCGCCCTGTCACAGCAATTGGCGGAGTTCCTGCGTCAGCGCCTGGTGAGCCAGCTGGAGGAGCAGGGCCGCGATGCTGATCTGGTGCAGGCGGTGACCGCCGAGAGCGGTGGCAGCCAACGGCTCCTGCAGGATCCGCTTGATGCGCTCGATCGCTTGCAACTGTTGGCCCAGCTGCGGGCTGATCAACGCCTGGCACCTGTTCAGGCGGTGGTGCAACGGGCCGCGAGGCTGGCGGAGAAGGGGAATCTGGATCCAGGCGTGCTCAGTGCTGCTGCGGTGGTGGATCCGGCTCTGTTTGAACAGCCCAGTGAAGCGGCCATGCTTCAGGTGCTGGAGCAGCTCAGCGCGATCGTGGCCCAACCCGGCCGTGAGCGGTACGCCAGCCTCTGCGAAGCGTTGGCAGCCAGTGCCAGCACCTTGGCGGAATTCTTTGATGGCAGCACCAGCGTGATGGTGATGGCCGAGGTTGAGGCGGTGCGTCGCAACCGCCTCAACCTGCTGGCTGTGCTGCGCAATCAGTCCGCCGTGCTGGCGGACTTTGCGGTGATCAGCGGCTGAGCACCGCCTCTTTGCTTTCGGCCTGGGAGGCGGCAGCCGCTTCCCGGCCAGCCTTGAGGCCGCCGCGGATGCCCCCTTCAGCCAGGATCGATTCCGCTTCTTGGTCGCTGCGCACGGCACTGGGCACAGCTTTGTAGCTGCCCGGTGCCAGGGCGTTGCCCCGCAGCACCGCACCAATGGTGAGCACGGTGAGCTTCAGCTGCTGCCAGGGGTTCATCGCCACCACCCGCTTGTAGAGGTAGCTGTCGAAGGTGAGGCGCTGCACATCCTTGTCATCGCACATCTCCACGAAGGCTTCGCGGGCGGCGTCATTGCGGTAGAAGATCCGCTGCAGCAGATCGAGCACCACATAGGTGGCCCCGTATTTGCGGTCCCACTTGCGCAGGTAGCCCTTGAGATCTTTTTCGCTGGGGATGCGCTTGCCGTTCTGGCTGGCGGCCACGATTTCCTCGGCGCACATGCGGCCGCTCTTGGCGGCGAAATAGATGCCTTCGCCGGAGCTCTTGGTCACGTAACCGGCGGCATCACCCACCAGGGCCATGCGACCCACCACGCGGCGGGGGCGTGGGTGCTCGGGGATCGGGTGCGCTTCTACCTTGATCACTTCGCCGTTCACCAGGCGCTTTTTGGCGCGCTCGCGGATGCCTTCCTGCAGGCTCTTGATCAGGGCCTGGTTCTCCTGCATCGTGCCGGTGCCCACGGCCACGTGGTCGTATTTGGGGAACACCCAGGCGTAGAAGTCGGGCGACACATCGCTGCCCACGTACATCTCAGCGAGGCTCTCGTAATAGGCCATCTCCTCGCTGGGGAGCTTGATGCGCTCCTGGAAAGCGATGGCCACGTTGTAATCACCGGCATCCATGGCCTTGGCCACCCGGCTGTTGGCGCCGTCGGCACCGATGATCAGATCCACTTCCAGGGTTTTGGCCGAACCGGTGGCCGCCCCGTCGCTGTAGTCGGAGTAGTGGAGGGTGTAGGGACCCTGGCGGTTGGCGCCGGTGTCGATCTTGGTCACCAGGCCATTCACCAGTTCAGCGCCCAGCTCAGCGGCCCGATTGCGCAGGAAGGAATCCATCACTTCCCGGCGGCACATGCCGATGTATTCGTCGTCGCGATCGAGGTTGATTTCCACCTCCCGATTGGAGGGGGAAATCATGCGCATGTTGCGCACCTTGCGATCAATGATCTCCTCGGGCAGATCAAACTCCTCAACCATGCAGAGGGGGATCGCACCACCACAGGGCTTGGCGTTGTCCAGCTTGCGCTCGAAGATCCAGGTCTTGATGCCGGCCTTGGCCAGCACCTCGGCAGCACAGGAGCCGCTGGGACCCCCGCCGACAACGGCAACACGCAACATTCCTGAGTCCCGGATCGGGTTCGCACAGAGTCTGGAAGCTAACACCGCTGGCTGCTCAGATGCTGTGCAAATCCAAGCCTGCCACTACGATCTGACAAGCGAAATCCACCGGCCGGATGCTCCGCACCCGTGAGGACCTTCCGGTTGCGCGCCGGCAGCGGCAGCCCTCAACCGCACGCAAATTGCCCATCGGCCCTGTGGTGCTGAGTGTCAGCGTGGCCCTCGGCGGTGGTTTAGCGGCCTTGTTCCTGTTGCAGGAGCAGTTGTTGCAGCGCTTCAGCAGCAGCGAGAGCCCCCAGCTGATTGCAGGGATTGAGGCACGTCCTGATCGCTACGGCCGGTTGCTGGGCCATTTCCCTTACCCTGAAGCCAGCAGCGACAGCTTGCAAGAGGTGCGGCCGGGGGTGCAGCTGCAGCGGGATGCCGCTGAGGCGTTGGAAGCCTTGCTGGCCGCTGCCCGCGCTGATGGGGTGCAACTCACCTTGATCAGCGGCTTTCGCTCTCACGACACCCAGCGAAGCGTTTTTTTTGATGTGAAGGCCCTGCGCAATCAGAGCGCTGAGGAACGGGCCAAGGTGAGTGCGCCGCCTGGATTTTCTGAGCACAGCACCGGATTGGCGGTTGACCTGGGCGATCGCACCCGCCCCCAAACCAATCTTTCTGAGGAGTTCGAAAGCACCCCAGCCTTCTATTGGCTGCAGAACAATGCCCATCGCTATCACTTCACCCTTTCATTCCCCAGGGAGAACCAGCAGGGGGTGAGTTACGAGCCCTGGCACTGGCGTTTTGAGGGATCTGCCCAGGCCCTGCAGCAGTTTGAATCAGCCCATCGCTTCCAATCAGGTCGCTTGAATTGAGACTTCGGCAATGGATTGTTTCCGTTTGTGCGCCGTGAGGGGATAGAGTCCCACGGTCCAGACCCGGTCTCAGAGTGGGGCAGGGCTGCCGTTTCCAGGATCCTTTAACCCGATGAGCGCCAGTACTTCGCGCGCCGCGATTCGCAACATTGCGATCATCGCTCACGTTGACCATGGTAAAACCACCTTGGTGGATGCCTTGTTGGCCCAATCCGGCATCTTCCGCGATGGTGAGGCCGTGCCCACCTGCGTGCTGGATTCCAACGACCTCGAGCGTGAGCGCGGCATCACGATTCTGTCGAAGAACACCGCGGTTGATTACCAGGACACCCGCATCAACATCGTTGACACCCCTGGCCACGCAGATTTCGGTGGTGAGGTGGAGCGAGTGCTCGGCATGGTGGATGGCTGCCTGCTGATCGTTGATGCCAACGAGGGGCCCATGCCCCAGACCCGCTTTGTGCTCAAGAAGGCCCTGGAAAAAGGCCTGCGTCCGATCGTGTTCGTGAACAAGATCGATCGTCCCCGGGCCGATCCCGAGGTTGCTGTGAGCAAGGTGCTCGATCTGTTCATCGAGCTGGGTGCCGATGATGATCAGTGCGATTTCCCTTATCTCTTCGGTAGCGGTCTTGGTGGCTTTGCCAAGCCCGACATGGCCACCGACAGCGAAGACATGCGTCCGCTGTTTGACGCCATCCTGCGCCATGTTCCGCCGCCGGTTGGGGATGTGGCCAAGCCCCTGCAGCTGCAGGTGACCACCCTCGACTACTCCGACTTCCTGGGTCGGATCATGATCGGCAAGATCCACAACGGCTCGATCAAGGCGGGTCAGTCAGCGGCACTGATCAAGGACGACGGCAGCATCAAGCGCGGCCGCATCAGCAAGCTCCTGGGTTTCCAGGGTCTGCGCCGGGTTGAGATCGAAGAGGCCTTTGCCGGTGATCTGGTGGCCATTGCCGGTTTCGATGAGGTGAACATCGGCGAGACCGTGGCCTGCCCCGAGAACCCCGAGGCCTTGCCCCTGATCAAGGTGGATGAGCCCACCTTGCAGATGACCTTTGTGGTGAACGACTCCCCCTTTGCAGGCAAGGAGGGCAAGTTCGTGACCAGCCGCCAGGTGCGCGACCGCTTGCAAAAAGAGCTGCTCACCAACGTGGCGCTGCGCGTGGAGGACACCGATTCCCCCGATCGCTTCGCTGTGAGCGGCCGTGGTGAACTTCACCTGGGCATCCTGATTGAAACCATGCGCCGCGAGGGGTATGAGTTCCAGGTGTCCCAGCCTCAGGTGATCTTCCGCACCATTGATGGAACCCCCTGCGAGCCGTTTGAAACCCTGGTGCTCGATGTACCGGAAGAGTCGGTTGGTAGCTGCATCGAACGCCTAGGCACCCGCAAAGGTGAGATGCAGAACATGGAAACCGGCGAAGACGGCCGCACCCAGTTGGAATTCGTTGTTCCATCCCGCGGTTTGATCGGTTTCCGCGGTGACTTCATCCGTGCCACTCGCGGTGAGGGCATCATGAGCCACTCCTTCCTGGAGTACCGCAAGATGCAGGGGGATTTCGATACCCGCCGCAACGGTGTGTTGATCTCCTTCGAAGAAGGCACTGCCACGTTCTATGCATTGAAAAATGCAGAGGATCGCGGTCAGTTCTTCATCACCCCTGGCACCAAGGTGTACAAGGGCATGATTGTTGGTGAGAACAACCGTCCTCAGGATCTCGAGATCAACGTCTGCAAGACCAAGCAGCTCACCAACATGCGCTCGGCAGGTGCTGAAGAGCTCGACACCTTGCAATCGCCCATTCAGATGACGCTGGAGCGTGCCCTGGAGTACATCGGTCCTGATGAAATGCTCGAGGTGACCCCGGAATCCATTCGTTTGCGCAAGTTGCCCTCCAAGAAGGCTGCGAAGCGCTGATCACTGTGGATCCTTTTCTCGACCCCCGCTTTGCGCAGGGGGTCGAGTTGTTCAACAAGCGTGAGTGGTATTCCGCTCACGATGCGTTTGAAGCGCTCTGGCACGACACCACCGATCCTGAGCGCCGTTGGTTGCAAGGGATTGTGCAGATCGCAGTGGCGATGGTGCATTTGGAGCGGGATAACCACAACGGTGCCCTGATCCTGTTGGGCGAGGGTTGCACGCGGCTTCGCACCGCGGTTGCTTCCCCCTCCGGCTGGACTGCCGATGCCATCTTTCGCCCCTGCAAGGCCTTGCAGCAGCAACTCAGTGGCGGCACAGATTCGGTTGCTGATGCTGCTGACGTTGTGCCCTCTCTGGTTTTTGATTCACCAGATCTTTCTCCGTAAACTCCATCCACATCGTTGTGTTCCAGCTGATGGCCCCCCTGAAGACGAGCCGAAGCTGGGTCTTAATCGGTTGTTTTGCCCTGGGCCTGCCCCTGGCTCGGCCTGCTGCATCCCAGCCTGTGAGCGAGCAGCTCTCTCCTGGGGCAAGCCAGGCTGCACCCGCCGACGCGATGCCCCAGTCCCAGGGTTTGGGCCTGGTGACGGTGGAATCCGATCTGCAGCAGGCGGACAACGTGACTGGTGTGGTCACCGCCAGTGGCAATGTGAAAGTGGTGTATCCCCTGCGCAATCTGGTGGCCACGGCCCGTGAAGCCCGGTACTACACCAAAGAGGAGCGCATCGTGCTCGAGGGGGATGTGGATGTGCTGCAGGAGGGGGGGAACCGCTTGATCGCCCAAAAAGTGACCTATTTAGTACTCGAGGATCGCTTGGTGGCTGATCCAGCCCTAGGAGATCAGGTGCGCAGCTTCTTTAAATTGCAACCCCGCGCGCCTTTGGGGGGCACCCCATGAGCCTGAAGCTGCAGCAGGTGGAGCTGGCCTTCGGCGGTAAGCCCGTGGTGCGCGGCATCAGCATTGAATTGCACCCAGGTCAGGTGGTGGGTTTGCTGGGGCCCAATGGGGCCGGCAAAACCACCAGCTTCAATCTGGTCACGGGCATGTTGCGGCCCGATTGCGGCGATGTGCTGCTCGATGGTGCCTCCATTGCCCATCTCTCCATGCCCCAGCGGGCGCGGCTTGGCATTGGTTATCTGCCCCAGGAAGCCAGTGTGTTCCGCAACCTGAGCGTTCAGGACAACCTCTTGCTGGCCATGCAGCAAAGCGGCTATCCCGAGCATCTGCGCCGGGCACGGCTGGAGGAATTGGTGCTCGATTTCCAGCTGGAGCGCTTCCTGCATCGCAAGGGGTTTCAGCTCTCCGGTGGTGAACGCCGCCGCACCGAGGTGGCCCGGGCCTTGGCTGTTGGTCCCAATGGTCCGCGCTACCTGCTGCTGGATGAGCCGTTTGCAGGGGTGGATCCCCTGGCTGTGAATGATCTGCAGCAGCTGATCAGGGGCTTGCGGGAACGGGGTGTTGGGATGCTCATCACCGATCACAACGTGCGTGAAACGCTATCCATCACTGATCAGGCCTACATCCTCACGGATGGTTCGATCCTTGCCTCCGGCTGCGCTGATGAGTTGGCCAGCAATGAGCAGGTGAAACGCCACTACCTCGGAGAAGACTTCCGCTTATGACATCTGCTCCTGCTGATCTGTTTCAGGTTTCCAGCGACCTGATCCGCCGCGGTCAGGGGCGCCTGTTGCGTCTTTGGCAGCGGGTGCCGTTGATGGACCGCTGGCTGCTGGGGGAGCTGATTGGCCCGCTGCTGTTCGGCATTGCGGCCTTCACCGCCGTCACCCTTTCTGTGGGTGTGCTGTTCGAGCTGGTGCGCAAGGTGGCCGAGGCTGGGCTGCCATTCCCTGTTGCCGTTCAGGTGCTGCTTTTGCGCTTGCCCGGTTTTTTGGTGCTGTCGTTCCCGATGGCCACGTTGATGGCCACCCTGCTGGCCTTCAGCCGTTTATCGGGGGGCAGTGAGCTCACGGCTTTGCGCAGCATTGGCGTTGCCACCTATCGCTTTGTGGCCCCTGCCCTGGTGCTGGCGGGGCTGATGAGTGTGCTCACCTTCGTGTTTAACGATGCGATTGTGCCCCCGGCCAACCGCGCCGGCCACATCACCCTGCATCGCTCCATCGGCCGCAGCATTGATTCGGAGCGGGGCTCCAACATCATTTATCCCCGGTATGGCTACATCACCCACGGCCCTCCGCAGAAACAGGAGCGCCTCACCCAGCTGTTCTATGCCAAGGAATTCTTCGAGGGGGAGATGCGTGATGTCACCCTCCTGGACATGAGCCGGTTCGGCCAGAAGCAGGTGCTCAATGCCAAAACGGCCGTTTACAACGAGGCCAAAGGCATGTGGGATTTTCGTGATGGCTCGATCGTGACCATCACCGGTACCACCAAGCCCCGCACCACCACCGCCCGATTCACCAGTTATTCCTATCCTATGGGGAATGCACCGTTGGATTTGGCGGAGCTTCCCAGTGATGCCAATAACATGACCGTGAAGGAGTCGATGGCGGCGTTGGCCTTGCTGGATGAAGCCGGAGACATCAAGGCAGCGCGCAAGATGCGGGTGCGGATCCAAGAGAAGTTCTCCTTCCCGGCCATCTGCCTGGTGTTCGGTCTCATCGGAGCCAGCCTTGGGGCTCGCCCCAACAGCCGCACCAGCCGTAGCCAGGGTTTCGGGATCAGCGTTCTGCTGATCTTCCTCTATTACCTGTTGGCGTTCGTCTTCAGCTCCCTTGGCGTCAAGGGCACCCTCACCCCACTGCTGTCCGCCTGGAGCCCTGTGATGATCGGTTTGGGTGGTGGTCTGTTGCTACTTCGTCAGGCCAGCCGCTGATGCGGCTCCTGATCGATTAAACCTGTTCCATCCGTTTGCTGGCTTTGAACGACCCGGTTCTGCTGCTTGGTTTTGCCGCCTTTGCGGCTCTGCTGCTTGCCCTACCCCTGGCCTTCTGGGGTTTGAGTGGTCGCCATGGGGATCGCACCAGCCGTGTGGTTCAGGTGTTGGTGGTGCTGGCCAATCTGCTGCTCACCACGCAACTGCTGTGGCGCTGGCTGGATTCAGGCCATTTCCCGATCAGCAATCTCTACGAATCCCTCTGTTTCCTGGCCTGGGGTTGCACCTTCACCCAGCTGCTGGTGGAACGCAGTTGGCCTTCCCCATTGGTGCCGGCAGCCACCACCCCAATGGCCCTGGTGTGCGTGGCCTTTGCCAGCTTTGCCCTGCCTGACACCCTGCAGAGTGCAGCTCCCCTGGTGCCAGCACTGCGCTCCAGCTGGCTGGTGATGCACGTGAGCGTGATCATGATGAGCTACGCGGCTTTGCTGGTGGGTTCCCTGTTGTCGGTGGCGGTGCTGTTCACCCAGCCGGGACAGGCCATGGAGTTGCGCAGCAGTTCGATTGGCAGTGGCAGCTTTCAGCGGGCTGGTCTACAGACCGATGGCGGCTCGGTGGTGTTGCAGGCTGCCCCGATTGCGTTGAGTGAGCGTCTCGACAACCTCAGCTACCGCACCATCACCGTGGGCTTTTTGCTGCTCACTGTTGGCATCATCAGTGGTGCTGTGTGGGCCAATGAAGCCTGGGGCAGCTGGTGGAGCTGGGACCCCAAGGAAACCTGGGCACTGATTTGTTGGTTGGTGTATGCCGCCTATCTGCACACCCGGCTCAGCCGTGGTTGGCAGGGTCGCCGCCCCGCCTGGGTGGCCGTGGGTGGTTTGGTGGTGATCAGCGTCTGCTACATCGGCGTGAATCTTCTCGGTATTGGTTTGCACAGCTACGGCTGGTTCTTCGATAGTTAGTCAAAAACTGGATTTTTAATAAGCTTATAGACAATCAAGATCACAAAATGTGTGATCTTGATTTTTTTGCATGATTTGACCTAGGTGATTAATATTGCGGGTTTTCATGAGGGTTGCTCTTATTTGGAAATTTCATTAATCCTTGACGAATTTACAATAAGAATCATAATATAGGATTAAAGACTTGGTTTGCGCCTGATGCCTCAATCACTGCAGCAGCTGCCTAAGCCTATTTCGGTTTTAAGGCCTCCTTTGCTGGCAGCAGGAGGACTTTTTGGCTTGATTTCCTTTATAACGTTGATTTGGGCTTTTTATGCAAAAGTTCCTGAACAAGTTTATGGAACTGCTGCTTTAGTTCAAGTGGATTCAAGTTACGAGGTGAAGAGCTTAATACCAGGAACAGTTGTGTATCCAATTGTTCCCAAGGGTGATTCATTTGAATATCGTAAGGATCTTTGGGGACAAGGTTTTTTTGATTTT
>JAYKIT010000052.1:0-9698 GCA_035285765.1 Synechococcus sp.
GGGATCTCCAGCACGTAATCCACACGCCACTCGGCCAACCCAGGCGCCAACACGCAGAACAACGCCGCCAGCAAGCCCAGCCCAGCACCACCGAGCTGACGGCCCCAAAGGGCCACCCCCACCAGCAACAGCGCAAACCAAAGGCTGAGGCTCCAGGCCGCCTGGTCGGGGTGATCACCGGCGATGGCCATCACGGTGCCATTCACCAACGAAGCCAGTGGCGGGATCTTGGGGGAGTGATCCAGCAGGGCCTGCCAGCCCTGCCAGCCACCACCGGGCAACAGGCCCAAGGCCCTGCCATGGTCCATGGCGCTGTTGAGGTAATCGGCCTGATCCCAGGAGGGCAAGCGCTGGTCCTGCTGCAACCACAGGCGGTCGTAGGCGGTACTGAGGCCCCACATCAGGGCCAGCAGAGGCCAGAACAACCGCTTCAGCACAGCTCCCGTTCAGCGCGCACCTGACCTACCACGGCTGCGGAATCACAACCAAGCCGCTGCAGAGCCTGCAGACAAGCGGCCGCCCGATCCATGGGCAGAGCGAACAAGAGTGGCCCGCAGGTTTGAGGATCAATCAAAAGCTGGGCACGCCCCCCCTGCAGCGCCGGCCAACGCGCCAAGGCCGCCCCATTGGCGGGCGCCAGGCTGGATGCCCAGCCCGCCTCCAGCAGCTCGAGGGCACCGGCGAACACCGGCACCGCTTCTGCATCGAGCACCACCTCGACCCCCGCTGAAGCCTCCAGCATTTCGTTGAGATGGCCCAGCAAACCGAAGCCGGTGATGTCGGTGCAGGCCGAACAGCCATGGGCCCGCAGCACAGGCAACAGCGGTGCCTGAGAGGTTTGCATTACCGCCAACGCCTGATCGAGCCATTCAGGCCGCACCACACCGGCCATGGCAGCGGCAAACAGCACGCCACTACCCAACGGGCGGGTGAGGATCAGGGCATCGCCGGGCTGCAGCGGTCCTTTGTTCCACACCGGTGCAACGGCGGGCTGGTGACCATTCACCACCAAAGCCAGGCTCAGCTGGGCGCTGAGGGGGCGATCTGGATCCGGCGCCTCACGGGCCTGCAGGGTGTGGCCACCGATCAGGGCCGCCCCCTGGGGCTCCAGCACCGAGGTCACCCCAGCCAGGGTGTGCAGCAACACCTCCTCCTGCTGAGCCGCAGCGGCCCGGGGCAGGGTCACCAACGCCTGGGCGTGGGCCACTGGCACCCCACAGGCCCATAGATCTGAACAGGCATGCAGGGCCGTCAGGCGCCCATTGAGCCAGGGGTCCGGCACCAGGGCCGGGAAGCCATCCAGGCTCTGCCACCACTGGCCAGCGGCACCCGGAGCCGCAAAACCAACCGCATCCTCAGGCTGCGGCGGGCGGCCTCCGGCCAGGCGCGTGAGGGCCGCGGTGAGCGGCGCTGCCGGCAGCTTGGCGGCACAACCGCAGCAGAGCATCGGTTCGCTGGCCGCCATCGGCGCCAAACGCAGCATCGCCATGAAGCGCTGATCCAGCTGCTGTTTCCAGCGCCACAGCCCAACCGAGGGCCCCAGGCGCCAGCGCCCCCAGAGGGCCCAGGCGCGCCCCTGACCATCACCAATGAGCTGCAGGGCCCGAGGCTGGGGATGCCAGCGCCGCAGCGGCCGCTGCAGCACGGCCCGCCGCAGATTGGTTGCCAGCACCGGTGCGGCCCGCACCGCCCAAACGCCACTGGCGGGTCGGGGCTGGGCAGCAATCACGGCGCAATCACCAGCGCCAAACACCTGGGGATCCACCAGAGAGCGCAAGCAGGCATCGGTAAGCAGCCGACCGCGCTGATCCAGCGGCAGCCCAGCCCCTGCCAGCCAGCGGGGGCCACGGCTCCCGGTGCAATGCAGCTCCAGTTCCACCACGGCCTGCGGGCGATGCACCAGCTGCACGCCAGCAGCAGCCAGGGCCGGGGCAAACCCTCCCCAGAACGAACGCGCGCGCTCGAGGCAGAGCAGCTCCACCGCCAAACCACGGGCCGCCAACGCCAGGCTCACCTCCAACGCCGCCGCGCCACTGCCCACCACCCGCACCGCTCCGCCACAGGAGAGCTGCTGCAAGGCTGCCAACACCGGCTCCAACGGCTTGATCGGCAACCGCAGCGGGCCGGAGGGAGCCGATGCAGGGCAGGCCACAGCGGCACCCACATTGAGGCTCAGCCACTGAAAACGCAGGGGCGGACGCTGCTCCACCAGCCGCAGTTGCCGCAGCGGCAGCTCCAGGGCGGCGATCGTGGCCTGCACAAAGGTCACACCAGCGCCGCGGCAGAGATCCCGCAGATCAATGGCGCACTCCGAAACCGGCAACGCACCACTGAGGGCCGCTGGGATCAGGCCGGAATAAAGGCTGATGGAGCTGGCACTCACCAGGGTGATCGACTCCAAGGGCGGCCTCGTGGCGGGGCGCATGGCCCAGCGCCGCAGCACCAAGGCATGGGCGTGACCACCGCCCGCCAGCAGCAGTTCACTCACCGGTAACCGTTGGGGTTGGCCTGTTGCCAGGCCCAGCCATCACGGCACATCTGCTCAAGGCTGCGGCTGGCCCGCCAACCCAGCAACGCTGCGGCCGTCTCGGGCGATGCCTCCAGCTTCGGCACATCGCCAGAGCGCCGCGGCAGCAGCTCATAGGGAATGGTGAGGCCGGTGGCTTGCTCAAAGGCCTGCACCACCTCCAACACCGAACGGGCCTGGCCAGTGCCGAGATTGAGGCTCAGCAGGGTAGAAGCGGACTGCCCCAACAAGTGATCGAGCGCCACCGCATGGGCCTCCGCCAGATCCATCACGTGGAGGTAATCGCGCTCGCCGGTGCCATCGCGGGTGGGGTAGTCACTGCCGAACACCCGCAGACGCTGCAAACGACCCGCAGCCACCTGGGTGATGTAAGGGAAGAGGTTGTTGGGAATGCCGAGGGGATCTTCACCGATCCGGCCACTGGGATGGGCCCCCACCGGATTGAAATAGCGCAGTGAGGCCACCCTCCACCCCTGGCTGCGCACCATTGCGGCGAACAGCTGCTCTGCTGCCAGCTTGGTTTGGGCGTAGGGATGCACCGGCGCCAACGGCATGGTTTCGCTGAGCGGGAACACCTCCGGCTCGCCATACACCGTGGCGGTGCTACTGAAAACCACCAGGCTGCAGCCATGGCGCTCCATCGCCTCCGCCAGCATCCGGCTGCCACCGAGATTCACATCCCAATAAAGGAGCGGCTGCTCCACCGATTCGCGCACCGCCTTACGGCCAGCGAAATGCACCACCCCATCGATGGCGGCCGCAGCGGCCGTGAAGGCGCGATCCAAATCAGCAGCGGAGCGCACATCCCCCTCCACCAGGTGGAGCTTGCCCTGCGCCGGCGCTCCCACCAGCTCGCGCACCCGCTCAAGGGCCAGGGGCGAGCTGTTGTCGAAGTTATCGAGCACCACCAGCTCATGGCCGGCCTGCAACAGCACCACCAAGGTGTGGCTGCCGATGAAGCCGGCTCCACCGGTGATCAGCAATGAGGCCATGGCGGCGGGGGCTGGCTGGCGCAAGCCCATTCTGCGCGGAGAGGCAGGATGAGCCCGACTGGGCAGATCAGGCGTTGGAACAGCTGCAGACCCTGCGAGGGATGGTGGATCTGCTGCCGGAGGCCACAGCCCGCTGGCAATGGCTCGAAGCCATCGCCCGCGAACACTTCCGGCGCGCCTGCGTGCAGGAGATCCGCACACCCCTGCTGGAGGCCACCGAGCTGTTTGCCCGCGGCATCGGTGAGGCCACCGATGTGGTGGGCAAAGAGATGTACAGCTTTCAGGATCGCGGCGAGCGCTCCTGCACCCTGCGCCCTGAAGGCACCGCCAGCGTGGTGCGCGCGGCCATCCAACACGGCCTGCTCAGCCAAGGGCCCCAGAAGCTCTGGTACGGCGGGCCGATGTTCCGCTACGAACGCCCCCAGGGGGGACGCCAGCGCCAGTTCCACCAAATTGGCCTGGAGTGCCTTGGCTTCGCCGATCCCCGCAGCGATGTGGACGCCATCGCCATCGCCTGGGATCTGTTGCAGGCCCTAGGGCTGAACGCTCTGCAGCTGGAGCTCAATTCACTCGGCAGCCGCGACGACCGCCAGATCTACCGCGAGGCTCTGGTGGCCTGGTTGGAACAGCGCCGGGATCAACTGGATGCCGACTCCCAGCAGCGCCTGAGCACCAACCCCCTGCGGATCCTCGATTCCAAGAATCCCCAAACCCAGGCGCTGCTGCAGGACGCCCCCAATCTCGAGCAGGCCCTCAGCAGCGAGAGCCGCCAGCGCTACGAGCAGGTGAAGGCAGGCCTGAACGCATTGGAGATTCCCTATCTCTGCAATCCACGCCTGGTGCGCGGGCTGGATTACTACGGCCACACCGCCTTTGAGATCACCAGTTCAGCGCTGGGGGCCCAGGCCACCGTGTGCGGTGGCGGCCGCTACGACGGCCTGGTGGAGCAGCTCGGCGGCAGCGCCACCGCCTGCGTGGGCTGGGCCATGGGCTTGGAGCGACTGATGCTCTTGCTCCAACACCAAGAAACACCGGTCCAGGCTCCGGATGTGGTGGTGGTGAGCCAGGGGGAAACGGCTGAAGCCCTGGCGGTGCCCGTGGCCCGCCAGTTGCGCCAGGCCTCGATGGTGGTGGAGCTTGATCTCAGCGGCTCCGGGTTTGGCAAACAACTCAAGCGGGCCGGCAAAAGCGGTGCCCGCTGGGCGCTGCTGATCGGGGAGCAGGAAGCCAGCAGCGGCCAGCTGCAGCTCAAAGACCTGCAGAGCGGCGACAGCCGCGCCATTGCTCTTGGGGCACTAACGGATGAATGGCCCCGCCCCTGAGCGTGGCCTTGGTCCATTACCCCAGCTAAGAGCTCAGGAGCCTGTGCAGCCTCACTCCGGCAGCCGTACCTGATCATCGGCGGCGGAATTGAAGCGTTCCAGCTGGGCCAATTCGCGAAAGCTGGTGGAGCGCTGCTGCAGCTCGGCAAAGCTGCCGAAAGCCTTCACTTCCCCCTTGTCGAATTCATAAATGCGGTCGCAACGGGAGATGGTGCTGAGGCGATGGGCAATCACCACCATCGTGCAGCGGCGGCCCACCATCTCCAGAGCGTTGATCACCTCACTTTCGGTGCGGTTGTCGAGGGCGCTGGTGGCCTCATCAAGCACCAGCACGCTGGAGTGGCGATAGAAAGCCCGCGCCAAAGCGAGGCGTTGCCGCTGCCCGCCGGAGAGCTGATGGCCGTTCTCCCCCACCTGGGTGAGGAGTCCATAGGGCAGCTCTGCCACATGTTCAGCCAGCTGGGCCGCTTCCAGGGCTTCCCACACCTGGTCATCGTCGATGGCGGCCTCATCGATGCCAAACGCCACGTTTTCGCGCACGCTGCCATCGAGCAACTGGATGAACTGCGGCACCTGGGCGCAGCTGGCCTGCCAGGCGGGCAACTCCTCGCGGGTGAGGGGATTGCCATCCAGCTCCAGCTGGCCCAGCTCGGGCTGCAGCAGCCCCAGCAGCAGGTGAGCGATGGTGGATTTACCACTGCCGGTCTTGCCCACCAAGGCGATGCGGGAACCCACCGGAATCGTGAGATTCACCCCCTTGAGCACCCACTCATCGCTGTTGGGATAGCGGTACCAAGCATCCCGCAGGCGAATCGAATGCTGGGGGAACACACCCGCCGGTGTGGGCACCCCGGGGCAGCGCAGGGTGAGCCGCTCCACCGGTAGCTCAAGCATGGCCACTGTGTTGCTCACCTGGGGAAGGCCGCCCCGCAGCTCGGTGAGCGAATGGAACAGCTGCTGCAGCGGCGGCGTGAGCCGCTGAGCCGCGATCAGCAGGCCGGTCAGGGTTGGAAACACCGTCAGCACCTGGCTTGGATCACCCTTGATCAAGGCCGGCAGCACCCCAATCACAACAATCAAGGTGATCCCAAACGGTTCGATCAGCTGGCGCGGAATGATCGGCAGCAGCACAGATCTCAGGGCATAGCGGCGGGCCCGCTCACCAGCACTGCTGAAACTGTTCTGAAAATGCTCTTCGGTGCCGGTGAGGGTGATGTCCCGCACCGAAGCCAGCGACTCGAGCAGCAGATGGGTGGTGCGCACCTCCAGGCGCAGGTTCTGCTTGCGGGCATGGCGCAAATAAGGGGTCACCAGGGTGGAGAGCCCCAGATAGACGATCACCACCGTGACCAGCAGCAGAAAGCCCGTAAAGCGGCTGATCACCAGCACCCCGAGCGACAGCAGGGTGATCGACACCGTGGCGCTGAGCATGCGCAGGCAGGGGCTGATCACGCCATTGGCGGCCTGGCGGATGTTGGACAGGATTGAGGTGGTGAGCTCAGCGGTGCTGCGGGTGAGGTGATAGGCGTAGTTCTGGCGCAGCACACGGGCATGGATCTCATTGGAGAGATCGCGCCAGATCCGTGCCGTGACCCGCTCCTGGGCAAGCTGCAAAGCAATCTTGGACAGGGCAGCCAGCCAGGCCACACCAATGAACAGAAACACCAGCCAGAGGCTTTGGTCGATCTGATCACCACCAAACACCTTCACCCCTGGCACGTGATCGGCCAGCCGGGTGCCCACCAGGGAGCCCACCATGCGGGCCCCCACCGCCACCAGGGCGAGATCCGTCAAGCCGGGCAGCACTGAAAACGGCAGCAGGCGCCAAAGGGTGCGCCGGCGCTGCTGCGGCAGATGGCTGAGCAGACGCAGCAGCAGATCCACGGTCTGGCTGCGGCTCTGCATCCAGCCCACCAGGCCTTTGCGATCAGGGGCAGAGGTAGTCACACACGAACCCTATGGCGGGCATGGCAGCTCAGCTGCTCCCACGCAACCGGCTGAGTCGCCGGCCCCAACGCAGCCGCCAGGGTGCCGGCGCCAGCAGGGGCTGCTCCCCAGCCAGCAGGCGATCCCAGTGGTCATTCACCACCACCAGCGCCTCGCGCCAGCGCTGCCGCACCGCCGGCTCCTGATGCTGCGCCAGCAACCGCGCCAAGGTCGCAGGATCCGGCTGCCAGGCGGCCGGCTGCGCCACAGCCGCTGCGATGCGCTCGAGATCCGCACTCAAGGTGCCGCGGCCCAGCTGCCATGCCAGGCGGCCGGGATCGAGGCTGTCGGCCAAGGCGTGGTTGAGGCTGCTGAACACCACACAGCCACTGGCCAGCGCCTCCAATGGAGGCAAACCAAACCCTTCACTCACCCCAGCGCGGCGCCAATGATCGGCCGAGTCGTAGAGCAGCACCTTGGTGCTGCGCACCAGGGCAGCCAGATCCTCGACCCAGCCCTGCTGCAATTCCACTCTCAACCCCGCACGCCGCAGGGCCGGCAGCAACTGCTCACGCACATAGCCACTGGTTTTACGCAGCTGCACCAGCACATCCACAGGCCGCTGGGCCCCGGGCGCTGGCGGTGTGAATGCGGGATCCAGGGGATTCGGCACCCACTGCATGGGTGAGCGCGGCGCACGATCGCCCCAATAGCCCATGGTGTTGCGGCTCACCGCCAACACCGGCACCCCGGGCGGCAGATCAAAGCCATAGCCACTGCTGTGGGCGTGATAAGCCACGGGCCGCCCGCGCAGCTGGCGCAGCAGCACCGGCACATGAAACCCCCAGCTCACGATCCAAAGCGCCTCACCAGGTGAGCGCTCTTGCGCCAGGAGATCACTCAGAAACGGCCGGCCGCGCTCGCGGCAGCGGTAGGTGACCAACTCCACCGCAGGGGAGAGCCCCGCACAAAGGCGCGCTGTCTGCAGTTCAACCGAGAGGCCACCACAACGAAACCGGTCCCCGGTGCCGGGGACCAGGAAACGCAATGGACGCTGGCTCACCTCAGGCGGCCACGGCCTCAGTGCTGCCGGCGCGCTGCCGGCGGGTGAGGAAGCCGAAGAGCACCTTGCCGATGGCTGCCACCAGGTTGCCTTCCAGCTCCTGGAACATCTTCATGTTGAGGTGGAAGGCGTGATTGGCCTCCTCCACGATGCGATCGGCCATGGGCTGATCGATCGGCAGGGTGTCCATCGCGGCGCGATAGGTGGTTTTGAAGGCCTTCTCATCGGCGATCTCGGGGAACACGTAGAAGTGCAGCCCATCGTCGGTGGGGTTGTTCATCGCCTTTTGAGCGATGTTTTTGAGGATCTGGCCACCGGAGAGATCACCCAGATAGCGGGTGTAGTGATGACCCACGAGCAACTCCGGGGCGCTCTGAGCCACCTCATGGATGCGGGCCACATACTCCTTGGCGGCAGGGGAAGCCTCGATCTCGTTACGCCAGTCAGCGCCGTAATAAAAGGCCAGATCCTCTTCCAGGGCCTGGCGACGGTTGAGTTGCTCAAAGGCCACCGGCGCCAGCACGGGATGGTCTTTCAAGCGATGCATCTCCTCTTCCATGGCGCCATACACAAAGAAGAGGTCAGCCACGAGCTTGCGATAGCTGAGCTTGTCAACCACGCCTTTGAGGAAGCAGCTCACAAAGCCGGTGTTCTCGGCCATGGTGTGAGATTTCTTGGTTCCTTCACGGAGCTGGGCAGCAAGGGCAACAGCCATGGGGCCAGGCGCGGATGTCGGTCGTCCACCGTAAGAGGCCCATCCAGGCCAAGGCCACAGAGATTGCGAAGGGTTACGAGAGCAGCTCGAACAGATCGCGGCAAAAGCCCCGCAGCTCTTCAGCAATCTCCGCTGCGGGCTGCTTGGCTCCCTCCACGGCCCAAGCGCCCACGGTGGCCAACCGCCACTGCTCCCCTTGGAAGGTCATGCCGCTGATCAACACCCCCAGCAACTGGGGAGCCCGTTGATCCTGCAGGGCCCCATCAGCCAGGCGCAGCTGCACCAACAGGCTGCGGCACTGCCAGCGGGGGCTCCAGCCAGGCAGATGAAAAGCCAGATCCAGTGAACTGCCCTCGGCATAGCGGCGGGTCTGGGGGTCATCCCGCCAGGGGCGCAGATTCGGCCGCGCATCCGGGCAACGCTGGCGGAACAGGGTCACCGCCGTGGCGATCCGCTGGGCGATCTCGAGGCTGCGGGCCTGCTCGGCAGCGTTCATGGCGGTGCTGGCCGAAAAACTAGGCTCACAATGCCGACTTTCCGCCGGGTTCGCACCGCATGGCCAGTTACGAGAAGCTCACACCCCCCACCACCGGCGGCGTCATCCGCTTCGAGAACGGCCAACCGCTGGTGCCCGACAACCCGATCGTGCCGTTCATCCGCGGCGATGGCACCGGCGTGGACATCTGGCCGGCCACCCAGAAGGTGCTGGATGCTGCAGTGGCCCAGGCCTACGGCGGCAGCAAGCGCATTGAGTGGTTCAAGGTGTATGCCGGTGATGAAGCCTGCGACCTCTACGGCACCTATCAGTACTTGCCCGAAGACACACTCGAAGCGATCCGCACCTACGGGGTCGCCATCAAGGGTCCCCTCACCACGCCAGTGGGCGGGGGAATCCGCTCCCTAAACGTGGCCCTGCGCCAGATCTTCGATCTCTACTGCTGCGTCCGCCCCTGCCGTTACTACGAAGGCACCCCCAGCCCCCACAAGCGGCCCCAGGACCTCGACGTGATCGTCTATCGGGAGAATACCGAAGATATCTATATGGGGATCGAGTGGGAGGCCACCGATCCCGTGTGCATCGATCTCATCAAGCACCTCAACGAGGTGGTGATCCCGGCCAACGGCAAGCTGGGCAAGCGTCAGATCCCCGCCG
>JAYKIT010000053.1:0-4942 GCA_035285765.1 Synechococcus sp.
GCCCCTCACCATTGAGAACCGACCACCCGGCGGTGAAGCCGGAAAAGCGATCCTCAAACAAGCGATCAGCACCCACCAGGCTGTATCCAGCCGCCGTGAGACCAGGCAGGAGGCTGTCGAGATCCACCGCTTCGCCCACCAACTGAGCTGAAGCCAGGGGTGCACCAGCCATGAACACCGGTGCCAGGTCATCCTCGCCGTTGGCACGATTCAGATCCGCCAGCAGGGCAGCCACAGCGGGCTGTCCCCCCACGGCATCGCGCGCCAGAGCCACCCCGGGCGGATCGCCACCAGGATCAACGCCGTTGGCCTCACAGAGCAGCCGCAACACCCCGTCACTGGAGGCTTGCAGCTGATCACTCAGCCAAGTGGAGATCAACTCACGGGCCGCAGCGAGCCGGTCTTCAAGGCTGCTGAGCACGGGGAAGTTGATGGTCATGGCAACAGCGCTGGTGAATGCGGCCCGCTTCAGCAGGAAATCGCTCCACTGGTGCCATCACCCGCGGGCCAGGGGGGTGACATCAAACAGCTGCGCTATATGGCCCCAAGGCCACACATCGGCTCTGGACTTACGACTCGGCGGAGTCGGTGTTTTGCAGCTTCAAGAAGGCGTACTTACGACTCGGCGGAGTCGGTGTTTTGCAGCTTCAAGAAGGCGTCGGGATTTTCCAGCGCCAAACGCAGTTGAGCCATCAAGGCACGGCGGCCCACATCCATCAGGGCCAGTTGATTACGGGTGCGCTTGATCTCATCTTCTGACGAGCGGATCGCCGCCACCAACTGGCGGGACTGCTCACTCATCTCATTCACGGCATAGGTTTTGCCGGCCAGGGTGATGGAAGACTCCTGGGACGTTGTGGCCTGGGGGGTGGATGTCATCGGCGGCTGAATCGGGTGTCAAGTTTGGTAAAAAACCCTCATCCAAAAAGCAAATCAATGCACCTGGAGAAGCTCAGACCTTCTCAACACAGCAAGAAACTAGACAGTTTTATAAGGCCAACCCTCCTGTTTGGAACGAGTCCCAATTGAGCGAGTCGTTCTTTGCATCAATCAGCCCAGCAGCGATCAGCTGTGCTGAGGATTCAACAGCTGCTGATGCACCAACGCCGAGTGGCGCTGGGCCGCAATCCGGGCCGCCGGCAGCGGTTGATCCAGGCACGCCTGCCAGGCGCAGCTGATCACTGAAGCCTGATCAGGCAGCGCGGCCAGCTCGAGCTGTTCACAGGGCAGCGCCGCTGCTGCTGCTGCCACCTTGGGGTCGTAACTGAGAGCCGCCACGGGCGCCCCAGAGAGGGCACCCAGAATCAAGGCGTGCAAGCGCATGGCCAGCACCAATCCGGCACCGCTGAACACCGCCATGGCCTGCTCGGGAGTGGTGGCCTGCAGCTGGCGCGAGCGGGCCTGCAGACGCTGGGGCACCAGGCCCCGCTCACACAGCTGGGAGAACAACTCCACATCCTGCCCCTGATGGAATGGCAGCCAGAGCACCTCGCGGGCGCTGCTGGCGGCAACCTCATCAAGGGCCTTGAGCAGCAGCTCCCACTGATGGCTGTGTAACAAGGCCGTGGGGCGCCAGCAGAGCACGATCGGGCCGTTCAGGCCGCGCCAGTGCTGCGGCTCCAGGCTCCAGACCGGATCACAGCCCCAGCCATCGGCGGGCTGGCGCGGGCGCCCCAACGCGCAGGCCAGCTCAGCGGATGCGGCATCGCGCCAACTGGCGGCTGACACCAGCGGCAACAGCAGGCGCACCAGCGCACGGCTGCGACGCCGGCGCAAGGGCCCCAACCCCTGGCCCCAGAGCAGCACGGGCTTGCGCTGCAGGCGCGCGGCCGTGATCAGGGCGCCGTAATACAGCAGGCTGCGCAGGCTGGTGCTGTCTTGGAGCAGGCTGCCGCCGCCAAACACCAAACCATCGCTCTGGGCCAGAGCCTGCAGCACCGCCTTGAGGCTGCGGCGATCACAGCTGCGCACCCCAAAGCGCTGGTGCACCAAGGCCTGATCGGCTGCCGTGATGCAGGGGTCACAGCCCAATGGCAGCTGGGCCAGCAGCGCCTGCAACAGGGCATCATCGCCAAGATTGTGCTCGCCGTAATAACCACACAGCAGCGGTTGTCTCGGAAACGCTGGAGAACGGAGCACGGGCTGCAGCCGATGGCCCGTACATTACGGACCTCGCTGGCGGTGTGATGCACGCCCTCTCCTTCCACACCTGGGTGATCCACATCAGCTCGGTGCTGGAGTGGATGCTGGCCATCGCAGCGGTGCTGGCCTGGGGAGAGCGGCGTGGGGAGCCGGAGTGGCGCTGGCTGGCCTTAGCGATGCTGCCGGCCCTGGCCAGCGCGCTCTGCGCCTGCACCTGGCATGTGTTCGATAACGCCCCGGAATTGCACTGGCTGGTCACCCTGCAGGCTGCCCTCACCCTGGTGGGCAACAGCACCCTGGCCCTGGCGGCATGGCACCTCTACCGGTGCAGGCCCCAGTTGAAGTTGTGATCAAGACCCGATGACCAACGATCCAGCCGCACCACTGTTCGCCGCTTCGCTGCTGCCTTATCTGTTGTTTCTGTGGTGGGGCTGGCGCAGTCGCCGTTTCCCGCCCCTAGCGCTGCTGGGCTTCAGCCTCACCCTGCTGTTTGTGCTGGTCACCATCGTGGCGGCCGTGGTGGCTCAGCTGCGCTATGGAGCTGAGTTGGCCAACGTGGACTGGCTCCATGGCGGCGCCGAGGCCTTCCTCAGCCTGAGCAATTTGGTGCTGCTGCTGGGCTTCGGCGGTGAACAAGTCTTACGGGGCCAAGCAAAGGGGCCCGCAGCCACGGATGATCAAGCGGGTTTTCCCATCTCGTCGTCCGGAACGAGGCCCTCCTCCCCATGACCGTGCTCCCCACCCTGATGAGCCCTGTGCTGGCTCTCACCCCCGCGATCGTGACCTGGACGCCGAAGGTGGCTCTGGTGATGATCCTCTGCAATGTGATCGCCATCGCCATCGGCAAGGCCACGATCAAGCACCAAAACGTGGGCATGGATCTGCCCAATAACAGCTTCTTCGGTGGCATGGGCCACGGCTCCATGCTGGCCTGCACCAGCCTCGGCCACATCATCGGCATCGGCGCCATCCAGGGCCTGGCTGCCACCGGCGCGCTCTGAAGCATCGCTGCGCTCCGGGTCAGCGCCCCACCCCAAGCAGGTAGGGCAGGGCCCGGAGCCCAAAGCGCTCGAATCGATACTCAAACAGCAGCCTGGAGAGATCTTCAGCGCTGCATCGCTCCAGTGCGCCGAGCCAGTGCTCCAGGCGCTTGTCAGCCGCCGCGTTGCTGAGGCCAAGCCAGGTGCGGCGACCCAAGCGGCCACTGAGAGCCCAGCGCCAGCCAAGGCTGCTGCTGAGGGCACGCTGATAGCGGCGGGCAAGGCCAGCAGCATCACGACGCCGCATCAGCAGCGATTGCAACAGCAGCGGTGCCAGCACCCGGGCGCTGAGCATGGCGTAGCGGATGCCCTCACCGCCCAACAGATTGCCGGTGCTCACCGCATCACCCAGGGCCAGCAGCTGGCCGCACCCATGTGGGTCGCTGCGGCGCACGCGGCTGCGGATCTCACCGCCATGGCGATCCAGCACCACGCCATGGCCCAAACCGGTGAGCCGCAACAGGCGCTGCTGCAGATGCTGCAGCGGCGGCTGGGCCCGGCCTGGCTCACAGAGCCGGCACACCCCCACCTTGAGCAGGCCGCTCTGCATCGGGAACACCCAGCCATAGCCCTGGGGAACCCAGGCGCTGCCCAACACAAAGCTGAGTTGATCAGCCCAGCGCTGCCAATCCTGCTCAGGCAGTTGCAGCAACCATTCCAAACCCACCCCCCGAATCAGGGGGTCGGTGGCGGCACCGCCCTCACCAATCAAGGAACGCTGCTGACCGCTGGCATCCACCACCCAGGTGCTGTGCACCTGCTGCAGCTCACCGCGGTGGCTGCGCAGGGTGGTGATCACGCTGCCATCGGCCTGGTGCTCGCAAGCGAGGGCACTCCACCCCAGCCGCACCTCACCACCAAGGCGCTGCACCTGTTGAGCCAGCCAGTGCCGCAGAGCAGCAAAATCCAGCACCACCCCGAGGGGCTGGCCATGGCACCAGCCACGCCAACGGGCACTGGGCCCCAGCAACTGCCAGCTCGACCAACGGCTACCAAGCACTTCGGCGGGTAACCCCAGCTCCAGAAAACCCCGCAAGGGCATGGCCGCACTGCTGAAAGCGGCGCGGTTGAGGTCGGGCAATCGATCCACCAGCGTCACGCTGATGCCAGCCACAGCGAGCTGCCGAGCAAGCTCGCCGCCGCCGGGACCAGCCCCGACCACCAGCACGCTGCTGTGGTGCAGGGTTAAACGCCGATGGGCTGGCGGCTGATCCCCGCCGGCAGGAAAGCGGCGAAGCGCTGCATGATGCGCTCCACCATCTGCCTCGGGGTGAGCCCCAGGGTTTCCTTGGATTGATCCGGGGTGGCGTGATCCACCAACACATCGGGGATGCCGAGGCGCAGCACGGGCACCAGAACATCGTGATCCTGCAGCGCTTCGAGCACCGCTGCACCAAAACCACCAGCGAGGCACCCCTCCTCCATGGTGACCACCCGGCCAATGCGCTTGGCCAGCGGCGCCAGCAGGGTTTCATCCAAGGGGCGCAGGAAACGGGCATTCACCACAGTGGCCGCGATGCCGTGCTCCTGCAGCAGTGCGGCGGTGGCCATGGCCGGAGTCACCATGGCGCCATAGGCCACGATCAGCAGATCGTTCCCTTCGGCCAGCACTTCAGCCTTGCCGATCTCGAGCGGCTCCCAGCCGTCCTCCAGCAGGGGCACCCCTTCACCGGAGCCACGGGGAATGCGCAAGGCGGTGGGGCCGTTGTGCTGCAGGCTGGTCACAAGCATGCGCTGCAGCTCCGCCTCATCCTTCGGTG
>JAYKIT010000054.1:0-3630 GCA_035285765.1 Synechococcus sp.
CGAGAAGGTGCGGTGGAATTTCTCGGTGAGGCTGATCCAATACGAGCGGCCGTCACTTTGGCGTTTGCGTTCGATGAAGCCCCGTTCCAGCAGTTCCTTGATGTGGTCGTAAGCGCCGCTGCCGCGCAGATCCACCAATTCCGATTGCAACAGCCGCTTCTTGAGGGCCACCGTGGCCAGGGTGCGCAGACAGGCCGTGCTCAGGTCCACCGGCACCAACTCCTGCACCAGGGCCGCTAGATCCGTGCGCAGCTGGAGGCTGTAGCCCTCGGCTTCCTGGCGAATTTCCAGCGCTGTGTCGCGGTGGGCGTAATCCGCCATCAGCGTGATCAGCGCCAGTTCCACCTCATCGCGGCTGACGCCCGCCAGTTCGCTGAGCTCAGCCAGGCTGAGGCAGCGACCCTTTAGATAAAGGATCGCCTCAAGCCGGGCGGGCAGGGAGATGGCGAAGAGGCTGGTCATCGCTCACAGTTGGCCGACAACCACCGAGGGATGTGATTCAGCGCACCGTAGCGGTCGCCCTGAGCTCAAGCCAGAAACAGCCGGTAGGCGGGGTTGTGGGTTTCCTCCCAGCTGGGGAACGGCAACTGCTGCAGGAACTGTTCCCATTGGTCGCGCTCGGCAACCGGCACCTGCACCCCCACCACGATCCGGCCCACATCAGAGCCCTGGTTGCGGTAGTGAAAAATGCTGATGCTCCAGCCCGGATGCAGCGCATCCACAAACGCCATCAGCGCCCCGGGCCGTTCTGGGAATTCAAAGCGGTAGAGCAGTTCCTGCAAATCACTGCTGCCGCGGGCTTCATCCGGTAGGCGCCCGCCCACCATGTGGCGCAGGTGCAGCTTGGCCAGCTCATTGCCGCAAAGATCCACGCAGGCAAAGCCGCCGGCTTCCAGGTCGTGCTTCAGCCGCTGGGCATCGCTGCGGTTGCTGATCTCCACCCCAACAAAAATCTGGGCGCGGCCGCTGCCGGAGCGGCGGTAGCTGAATTCCGTGAGGTTGTGGGTACCCAGCACGAGGCAGAAGCGCTTGAGGCTGCCGGGTTGTTCCGGGATCTCCACGGCGAACATCGCCTCGCGCTCCTCCCCCAGGGCGGCCCGTTCCGCCACAAAGCGCAGGCGCTCGAAGTTCATGTTGGCGCCGCAGGCCACCGCCACCAGTTCACTGTTGGCCGGCCAGTTGTGGGCATCGGCCTTCAGCCCGGCCACCGCCAGGGCGCCAGCCGGCTCCAGGATGGAGCGGGTGTCCTCGAACACATCCTTGATGGCGGCACAGATTGCATCGCTGTCCACCGTCACCATGCGGTCCACCACCTGCTGCGCCAACCGGAAGGTTTCCTCCCCCACTTCGCGTACGGCCACCCCATCAGCGAACAGCCCCACCTGCTCGAGCCGCACCCGCTGGCCAGCAGCCAGGGAGCGGGTCATGGCATCGGCATCCACCGGTTCCACGCCGATGATCTGCACCGAGGGCCAGAGCGATTTCACGTAGGCCCCAACGCCGCTGATCAGGCCGCCGCCGCCTACGGCCAGATAAATCGCCTGGGGTGGCTCGCTGCACTGGCGCAGGATTTCCAGGCCGATCGTGCCCTGGCCGGCGATCACTTCGGGGTCATCGAACGGGTGGATGAAGCAGAGCTGGCGCTGCTGCTCAAGGCTGCGGGCGTGGGCCTGGGCTTCATCAAAGGTGTCGCCATGCAGCACCACTTCGGCGCCGCGGCTGCGCACCGCATCCACCTTGGTGCGCGGTGTGGTGATCGGCATCACGATCACGGCGTTGCAGCCCAGGTGCTGGGCGGCCAGGGCCACCCCCTGGGCGTGGTTGCCTGCGCTGGCTGCGATCACGCCGCGCTGCAGCTGCTGTTTGGGCAGCTGTGCCATCAGGTTGAAGGCACCCCGCAGTTTGAACGAGAACACCGGTTGCAGGTCTTCGCGCTTGAGCAGCACCTGGTGGCCGAGCCGCGCTGAGAGACGCAGCGCTGGTTCCAGCGGGGTTTCTTGCGCCACCTCGTAAACCCTGGCCCGCAGGATCCGCTGCAGATAGCCCTCCATCCACCCCTGTTGACTGGGGTCCATCCTCTGCTGTCGGTGGCAACCGCGTCACCGGGTGCTGGATTGCAGGCACTAGATTCGTCACTTACGGGCACGGCGGCCGAATGCATCTCAGCGAGCTGACTCATCCCAATCAATTGCACGGGCTGAGCACCGCAGAGCTCGAGGCTGTTGCGCGTCAGATTCGGGAAAAGCACCTTGAAACGGTGTCCACCAGTGGTGGTCACCTGGGACCTGGCCTCGGGGTGGTGGAACTCACCCTGGCCCTGTATCAAACCCTTGATCTCGATCACGACAAAGTGGTTTGGGATGTGGGTCACCAGGCCTACCCCCACAAACTGATCACCGGTCGTTACGGAACGTTCCACACCCTCCGCCAGAAAGATGGCGTGGCTGGATATCTCAAGCGCTGTGAAAGCCGGTTCGATCATTTCGGTGCTGGCCATGCCTCCACCAGCATCTCGGCGGCCCTCGGCATGGCCATGGCCCGCGATCGCCAGGGTCAGAACCACAAATGCGTGGCGGTGATCGGTGATGGCGCCCTCACCGGCGGCATGGCCCTGGAGGCCATCAACCATGCCGGCCACCTGCCCCACACCCGCCTGCTGGTGGTGCTGAACGACAACGACATGTCGATCTCACCGCCGGTGGGTGCGCTCTCGAATCACCTCAACCGCATGCGCCTCAGTGCGCCGATGCAGTTCCTGACCGATAGCGCCGAAGAGGCCGTGAAGCATCTGCCCTTCATGCAGGGTCAGCTGCCCACCGAGCTCAACCGGCTCAAGGAGGGCATGAAGCGTCTGGCGGTGCCCAAGGTGGGTGCTGTGTTTGAAGAGCTGGGCTTCACCTACATGGGCCCGGTCGATGGCCACGACATCGGCGCCATGGTGCGTACGTTCCAGGAGGCCCACCGCAGCGAAGGCCCCGTGCTGGTGCATGTGGCCACCACCAAGGGCAAGGGCTACCGCTACGCCGAGGCGGATCAGGTGGGGTATCACGCCCAGTCGGCCTTTGATCTCACCACCGGCAAGTCGTATCCGGCCAAGAAGCCAAAGCCGCCCAGTTACAGCAAGGTGTTTGGTCAAACCCTGGTGAAGCTGTGTGAGCAGAACCCGCGGATCGTGGGCATCACCGCCGCCATGGCCACCGGCACGGGCCTTGATCTGCTGCAGAAGGCTGTACCGGATCAGTACATCGATGTGGGGATTGCCGAGCAACATGCCGTCACCCTGGCGGGCGGCATGGCCTGCGATGGCCTGCGCCCGGTGGTGGCGATCTACAGCACCTTCCTGCAGCGTGCTTACGACCAGCTGATCCACGATGTGGGGATCCAGAACCTGCCGGTCACCTTTGTGCTGGATCGCGCCGGCATCGTGGGCGCTGATGGCCCCACGCACCAGGGCCAGTACGACATTTCCTACCTGCGTTGCGTGCCCAACTTCACGGTGATGGCACCGAAGGATGAGGCGGAGCTGCAGCGCATGCTTGTGACCAGCCTGCAGCACAACGGCCCCACCGCCTTGCGCATTCCCCGTGGCTCCGGTGAAGGGGTGCCCCTGCTGGAGGACGGCTGGGAGCC
>JAYKIT010000055.1:0-5130 GCA_035285765.1 Synechococcus sp.
CCACCGCGGAAGCCGCCATGGCTGGACCCATAAACTTATGTAAACCCTATCATTAAGAACCGTGAATGGGCTCTCAGAAACCTGAATCCAGCGGGTCTCAGCCGCCAGCTGCCACGCGATCCAGCAGCGCCATGGCGGTACGCAAATAAATGAACACCCCCGCCACATCCGTGGCCGTGGCAATGAACGGCGCCGACATCAGGGCTGGATCGAGGCCAAAACGATGGAACAACAGCGGCAACGCCGCGCCAGCCGTGGCCGCCAAGGTGGTGATCGCCACCAGGGAAATCCCCGCAGCCCAGGCCACGAGCCAGTTGCCGCCACTCACATAGGCCGACCAGGGAATCACCACCAGCATCAGCAGCAGCCCCAGCAGGGCACCGGCCACCGCCTCGCGCCAGATGGCGCGCCAGGCCCCCAGGGCCTGGATGCGCTGGGTGCTCAAACCGCGGATCACCACGGTGGAGCTCTGAGCGCCCACATTGCCGCCGGTGCCGATCAGCAGCGGAATGAACGCCGCCAGCACCACCACCTGCTTCAGCACGTTGTCCATCGAGGCGATCACAGCGGCCGTGCCGCTGTTGGCCAGCAGCAGCACCACCAGCCACACCACCCGGCGCCGGGCCACGGTGAACAGGTTGCTCTGGAAATAGTCGTCTTCATCGCCGGCCTGCACAGCACCGGCGGCATAGAGGTCGCGGGTGGCCTCCTGCTCGATCACGTCGATGACGTCATCCACCGTGACCATGCCCACCAACCGGTCCTCGCGATCCACCACCGGCAGCGCCAGGAAGTCGTAGCGCTGAATCAAGCGCGCCACCTCCTCCTGGTCGGTGTCGGTCTGCACCCGCACCACCTCGCGGGTCATCACCTCACCCACCGTGGTGTCGGGATCGGCCACCACCAGTTGCCGGAGCGACAGGATGCCGGTGAGGCGCCGGGCCCCATCGGTCACATACAAGGTGTAAATGGTTTCGGTCGTGCTGGCCCGGCGGCGCACGATCCCCAAAGCCTGGGCCGCGGTGTGGAATTCCTTGAGGTCGATGTACTCGGTCGTCATCAGACGACCGGCGGTTTCGCTGGCGTAACCAAGCAACTGAGCCGTCACGCGCCGTTCAGCCGGGCTGAGCTGCTGCAGCAGGCTGCGCACCACCTTGGCCGGCAGCTCATCCAACAGCCGCACGCGGTCATCGGGGGACATCTCCTCCACCAGCTCGAGCACCTCACTGGAACGCAGCCGCTCGAGCAACGACTGCTGCACGCTTGGCTCGAGGTACTCGTACACCTCGATGGCCCCATCTTTGGGCAACAGGCGAAACGCAATCGCCTGCTGCAGGGTGGGCAGGCTGCCGATGGCCTCAGCGGCATCCACCGGCTGCTCAGGCTCCAGCAGCTGCTTCACCGCGTCGTAATTGCCAGCATCAATCAGCCGCTGGAGGTACTGGGTGAGCTCCGGAATGGCGGTGGCGGCGTCAGCCATGGAAGCGGGCATGCCCCCCGAAGTGTATGGGTGCGCTTTAGCGTCCTCACGAGTCTTTCCACATCCCCATGGCCCCCAGCGTGAATGGCGTGACGGTGACCAGCGCCGATGGCAGCAGCCGCGATCTGGCCAGCGACAACGGCCAGGTGCTGCTGATCGTGAATGTGGCCAGCCGCTGCGGTTTCACCCGTCAGTACGCCGGCCTGCAGCAACTGCATGAGCGCTACGGCAGCCAGGGCCTCAAGGTGATCGCCTTCCCCTGCAACGATTTCGGCGCCCAGGAGCCCGGCAGCATCGAAGACATCCAGAGCTTCTGCTCCACCACCTACGGCGTGAGCTTTGAGCTGATGGCCAAGGTGGCCTCGGGCGCCGCCCCCTTCGACACCCTCACCCAGGCCGAACCGGCTGGCGCCATCGCCTGGAATTTCGAGAAGTTCCTGGTGGGCAAAGACGGCACCGTGCTGGCCCGCTTCAAGAGCGGTGTGGAACCGGAGAGCGCCGAGCTCACTGGGGCGATCGAGGCGGCTCTGAAGGCCTGAGGCGCCGCCCCAGCAGCAGCCCCAGCGCGCCGCAGCCAAGGCCCAGACCCAGGGTGAGCCCCAGCAACCCTGCGGCCTGGGCCCAGTGGCCTGCAGCGATCAGCACCACGCTGTCGACCATCCAGGAACTGAAGGTGGTGAGCGACCCGCAGAAGCCCACCCCCAGCAGCAACTGCACCCGGCTGCCCACACCACGACCCGCCAGCAGCGCCAACAGAAAAGCGCCGGCCACATTCACCAGCACATTGCCGCCACCGGCCAACTCCAGTGCTGCCGCCTGCCAGCGCAACCAGGCGCCAGGCACAGCACCGAGAGCCACCCAGAACAGCTCATGCCACGGCAGCGGCCAGGCCGGGGGTGAGTGCGGCTTTGCCATCAGCCCAGCCCCAGGCGATAGCCAGCGGCGGCAAGCAGCAGGCCCACCAGCAGTGAGCCCACAGCCAACAGCAATGCTTCCAGCCACTTGTGCTGCTGCAAGACCGTGAGCAGCTCCACCACAAACGTGGAGAAGGTGCTGAGGCTGCCGAAAAACCCCACCCCCACCAGCAGCATCAAGGGACGCAACAGATCTGCGGACTGGCATTGGGCCTTGAGCTGCAGCTGCAGACCGGCAAACAGCCCCAGAAAAAACGCCGCCAGCACATTCACGGCAAAGGTGCCCCAGTGCTTGCTGGGCACCACCGGTTGCAAGTGATTCACCACCCGCAGCCGCAGCCAGGCGCCGGGCACGGCACCCAGGCCCACCAGCAGCGCTTCACGGGCCAGAGCTGGCGATACGGCCATCAGAGCTTCACCCAGCCGCGACGGTGCCGCTGCCCCAGGGCCAGCTCCGGATCAGCCAGCACCTGCACATGGGCCCACCGTTCACCGTCTTCGGCCTGCCAGAACCGCAACACCTGCATCGGCGTCTCCCGCTTGAGCCCCAAGACTGCCGGCGCTTGGGTGAGGGGGCTGCTCTTGAGGAACATTGGCCTGGGCGCAAGCAGTGGGCCGCTGCTGCCGCGGCGCCGGGGATCGGGCTGACGCGGATCGGCGCCACCTGCCGGCAGGGCCACAGGCCCCATCAGTGCAAACCCCAGCAGCCAGGCCCAACGCCAGGCCATCAGATGTCGAGATCGGCCAGATCCAGCTCAGCGCTGTGGGCCTCAATGAACTCGCGGCGTGGCGCCACTTTGTCGCCCATCAAAATGGTGAAAATGCGATCAGCCTGGGCCGCATCTTCAATCTCCACCCGTTTCATCGTGCGGGTGTTGGGATCCATCGTGGTTTCCCAAAGCTGCTGGGGCATCATTTCGCCCAAACCCTTGAATCGCTGAATGGTGTAATTCGCCTTCTCACCAAACCCATCCAAGGTTTTCTGAAGATCGTGCTCGTTGTAGCAATAGGTGTGATTCTTGCCGCGCTCCACCTTGTAAAGCGGTGGGCAAGCGATGTAGATAAATCCACCTTCCACCAGCTCGCGCTGGTAGCGATAGAAGAAGGTGAGAATCAGGGTGCGGATGTGGGCGCCATCAACATCAGCATCGGTCATGATCACGATGCGGTGATAGCGCAGGTTCTTCACATCAAACTCTTCGCCCTTGATACCAAGGCCAAGCGCCGTGATCAACGCCTGGATCTCGGTGTTCTTGTAGATCTTGGCGTCGTCAGTTTTTTCAATATTCAGAATCTTGCCTCGCAGCGGCAGAATCGCCTGATTGCGGCGATCACGCCCCTGTTTGGCCGAGCCGCCAGCAGAATCCCCCTCAACGATGTAGATCTCCGATTCGGAAGGATCGCGTGAACTGCAATCAGCCAGCTTGCCGGGCAGGGTAGAACTTTCCAGCACACTCTTACGCCGCACCAGCTCCCGGGCACGGCGGGCAGCCTCGGCAGCATTGAAGGCCTGAATCGCCTTCTCCAGGATCAGATCGATCACCTGGGGATGGAATTCCAGGTATTCAGCGAGTGCCTCACCCACCACCGTGTCAACGATGCCGCGCACCTCGGTGTTGCCCAGCTTGGTTTTGGTCTGCCCCTCGAATTCAGGGTCAGGCACCTTCACCGAGAGCACAGCCGTCAGGCCTTCACGGATGTTCTCGCCAGCGAGATTGTTGTCGTTGTCTTTGCGCTTGCCGCGCTTGCGGGCAAAGTTGTTGAGGGTGCGCGTGAGCACCGTTTTAAGGCCTTCAATATGGGTGCCGCCATCCACCGTACGGATGTTGTTGGCAAAGCCAAGAATGCTGTCGGAGTAGGCATCGATGCACCACTGCAACGCCGCCTCCACCTGAACGCCATCTTTTTCGGCATTCACATAAATGATATCGGGATGAAGGGGATCCTTCTCCGTGTTCATGTAGGCAACATATTCACGGATGCCGCCTTCATAGAAGTAGATCTCTTCGTGCGGCTCGCCGGCTTCGCTGAGCGCCTCAGGGCGCTCATCACGGAACACGATCTTGACGCCACCGTTGAGATAGGCCAGCTCACGCAAACGACCCGAGAGGGTGGCGTAATCGAAGCTGATGCCACCGGTGAAGATCTCAAGATCCGGCTTAAAGCACACCGACGTGCCGGTGCGGCCCACCTCCCCCGGCTCCGATTGCAAGCTGCCGATCGGGGCACCGCGCTCGAAGCGCTGCTGATGCACCTTGTCCTGCCGGTGCACCGTGACTTCCACCCACTCGGAGAGGGCGTTCACCACCGACACGCCCACGCCATGCAGGCCGCCCGACACCTTGTAGCCGCCAGCGCCAAACTTGCCGCCGGCATGGAGCACGGTGAGCACCGTTTCGAGGGCGCTCTTTCCGGTGCGGGGGTGGATGTCGGTGGGGATGCCGCGGCCGTTGTCGGTCACCCGGCAGGAGCCATCCGCCTGCAGTGACACCACGATGTCGGTGCAGTGGCCCGCCAGGGCCTCATCCACCGAGTTATCCACCACCTCATACACAAGATGGTGCAAGCCCCGGGGACCGGTGCTGCCGATGTACATCCCCGGGCGCTTACGCACCGGCTCCAGACCCTCAAGAACCTGGATCTGCTCGGCGCCGTAGGCGGCCTGAACCTGTGAGGAGGAGGGGCTGGTTGATTCGCTCATGCTGATCACCGCCGGAATGCCCTGTGCAGAAGGCT
>JAYKIT010000056.1:0-23187 GCA_035285765.1 Synechococcus sp.
GCTTGAGCTGGCCATCCAGCAGGGCATGCAACTGCTGCTTCTGCTCCTGAGCCAACTCCAGGCCATCGAGTAGATCCCCCTCATTCTCCAGCGCCCGGCAATACCGCTCCGTGGCGTAGTCAAACAGCTGCTGCTGCAACAGCAGCAAAGCCTGATGAGAATGCACAGCAGGAGCCACTCCAGCCCAGCGGGCTGAACTGAGTAGCCATGGATTTAATGGATGTTTTGCCACACGCATTAAAGGCAGCAATGCCTCTGAAACCTGAGCCAATCATGGCCAAACAAACGGTTATTGTCGAATTCTAAAAAGCCAGCAAAGTTGTTAGCGAGAGCCAGCGGAATGCCGTTCAACCCGGACTCAAGCCCCACCACCATCTCCGCAGAATCCAGCGCAGCAGCGCTGACGGCTGTGGATCGGCTTGGCCATGTGGCCATCCGCGTGGCCGACATGGAACGCGCCAAGGCGTTCTATCTCAGCCTGGGGATGACCCTGGTGTGGGATGCCGAAGACTGGGCCTATCTGAGTGCCGGTGCCGACGGGTTGGCCCTCCTGGGACCCAATTACAAGGCCGCCGGCCCCCATTTCGCCTTTCATTTCAAAACCCGTGAGGAGGTGGTGGCCATCCACGCCCAGCTCAAGGCCGCCGGCGTTGCCGTGGGAGGCGTGCATGATCATCGCGATGGCACCGCCTCGTTTTATCTGCGCGATCCCGAGGGCAACTGGCTTGAAATGCTCTACGAGCCCCCCGGCGGCATCCCCAGCAATCAGGTGAGCCATGGAGATCCAGGCTGAAACCCTCACCCTGCTGGAGTGGGAGCGTCTTGGCGACCACCTGGCCGGTTTTGCCGGGAGTTCCCTGGGCGCGGCCCTCTGCCGCAGGTTGCCGTTGGCCCAAGGGTTGGCGGAGGCCCAGCGGCTGCTGGAGGAAACCACCGAACTGCTGGCCCTCGATGGCCTGATCGATGGGGGACTGAGCCTGCAGGGGGTGGCGGAGCTCAGCGACACCGTGCAGCTCTGCGCCAAGGGGGGCTGCGCCGGCGGCGAACCCCTGCTGCAGTTGGCCGACACCCTGGCGGCGGCCCGGCGGCTGCGGCGCCAGGTGGATGATCCCGAGCTCAGGCCGGTGACCACCGCCCTGCTCGAGGGGCTGCGCACCCTGCCGGAGCTGGAACAGCAGCTGCGTTTTGCCCTAGAGGATGGGGGCCGCGTCGCAGACCGCGCCAGCCCGGCGCTCGAAGGGCTGCGCCGGCAACTGCAAAGCCAACGCCAAGAGCGCCAGAGCCGCCTGCAGGAGTTGATGCGGCGCTGGGCCAACCAGCTGCAGGACACGGTGATCGCCCAGCGCCACGGCCGGCCGGTGCTGGCCGTGAAGGCCGGTGCCGCAGGACAACTGCCCGGACAGGTGCACGACAGCTCCGCCTCGGGCAACACCTTGTTCATCGAACCCCAGGCCGTGGTGGGCCTGGGCAACCGCATCGCCGAACTGGAAGGCCAAGAGCGAGCCGAGGAGCGGCGCGTGCTGCTGCGGCTCAGTGGGGCCGTGGGGGAGGAGGCCGAGGCCCTTTTGGCTCTGCAGGAGATCCTGGCTCGGTTGGATCTGGCCTTGGCCCGGGCCCGCTACGGCGCCTGGATCGGGGCGGTGAAGCCGCAACTGGGGGGCGACTGCTGGGAGCTGCGCGACCTGCGCCACCCGCTGCTGGTGTGGCAGGAACGGCGCCAGGGGGGCAGCCCCGTGGTGCCGGTGAGCCTGCGCATCGAACCGCCTTTGCGGGTGGTGGCGATCACCGGACCCAACACCGGCGGCAAAACCGTGACCCTCAAAAGCCTGGGCCTGGCCAGCTTGATGGTGCGGGCGGGCCTGTTCCTGCCCTGCAGCGGCACCCCGAAATTGCCCTGGTGTGGGGCGGTGCTGGCCGATATCGGCGATGAGCAATCGCTGCAGCAGAACCTCTCCACCTTCAGCGGCCACGTGCGCCGCATCGCCCGCATCCTGGCCGCACTCGATGGGCTGGGCCAGGCGCCGGTGCCCGCCCTGGTGCTGCTGGATGAAGTGGGAGCCGGCACCGATCCCAGCGAAGGCTCCGCCCTGGCCACCGCCCTGCTCAAGGAGTTGGCGAATCGGGTGCAGCTGAGCGTGGCCACCACCCACTTCGGTGAACTGAAAGCGCTCAAATACAACGACCCACGCTTTGAAAACGCCTCGGTGGAATTCGATGAGGTGAGCCTGCGGCCCACCTATCGGCTGCTCTGGGGCATCCCCGGCCGCAGCAATGCCCTGGCGGTGGCACGCCGACTCGGCCTCAGCGAAGCGGTGCTTCAGGGGGCCGCCGGCCTGCTGGAGGAACAGGGCACCAGCTCGGTGAACAGCGTGATCAGCGGTCTGGAGGAACAGCGCCAGCGCCAGCAGGAAGCGGCCGAGGAGGCCGCGGCCCTGCTGATGCGCGCCGAACTGCTGCATGAGGAACTGCAGGAGCGCTGGCAGCGGGAGCAGCTGCAGCAAGCCGAACGCCAAGGGGAAGCTCGTCAGCAGCTGGTGGGCTCGATCCGGGAAGGCCGCAAGGAGGTGCGGCAGCTGATCCGGCGGCTGCGCAAACCCGATGCCGATGGGGAAGCGGCCCGCCAGGTGGGACAGCGCCTGCGCAGCCTGGAGCAGGAACACGGCCCCCAGCAGCAGCGGGCCCAACACCGCGGCTGGAGTCCGGGGGTCGGAGATCGTGTGCGACTGCTGAGCCTTGGCAAAGCGGCTGAAGTGCTGAGCATCAGCGACGACGGCCGGGAACTGAGTGTGCGCTGCGGCGTGATGCGGCTCTCAGTTCCCCTCGATGGCATCGAGGGGTTGCAGGGGGAAAAGCCGGCCAAACCGGAGCCCGCACCGGTGCGGGTGCAGGGCAAGGGGAAGCTCAGTGAGGCAGCCGTGCGCACCAACCGCAACACCATCGATGTGCGCGGCATGCGGGTGCATGAAGCGGAGTCGGCGGTGGAGGAGGAGCTGCGCCAGGCCCGCGGCCCACTGTGGGTGATTCACGGCATCGGCACCGGGCGACTCAAGCGTGGCCTGCGGGAATGGCTCCAGGGGCTGGCCTACGTGGAACGGCTCAGCGACGCCGAGCAGGGCGATGGTGGCGCTGGTTGCACCGTGGTGTGGCCCCGTGGCTAAACCTGGCCCATGGGCCATGGCCATCACCACCGGCACCAGCCCCACGCCGGTGCCTTCCGCTGGAGCGTGCTGCTCAACAGCGGGCTCACCGGCTTGCAACTGGCCATCGGCCTGGGCTGCGGCTCACTGGCCCTGATCAGTGATGCGCTGCACAACCTCGGCGATGTGGCCGGCCTCCTGCTGGGCTGGGGTGCTGAACGGCTTGCGGCCCAACCCGCCACGGCTCGCTTCACCTATGGCTTCGGGCGCAGCACACAGTTCGCGGCGCTGCTCAATGCGCTGTTGATCCTGGGGGCAGCCCTGGTGGTGATCATCGAGGGCGTTGAACGGCTGCGGCACCCGGTGCCCATGCTGGCGCTGCCGGTGGCGCTCGCCGCCCTGGCCGGGGTGGTGGTGAATCTGTGGTCGGTGCGGCTGTTCGGCGGTGGACACCAGCACGATCTCAACCGCCGCGCCGCTGTGCTGCATCTGCTCAGCGATGCGGCCGTGAGTGTGGCCGTGCTGGTCAGCGCCCTGCTGGTGCAGTTCAGCGGCGTGCCATGGCTCGATCCACTCACGGCGATCGCCGTGGGGCTGGGGGTGGCCTGGAGCGGCTGGGTCCTGCTGCGGCAGGCCGTGGTGGTGAGCCTCGATGGCATCCCTCCGGGCATCGACCGCGAAGCGGTGGAGCTGCTGCTGAGCCAGCTTGAGGGGGTGATTGAGGTGCAGCAGCTGCACATCTGGGCCCTCAGCAGCTCGCGCGTGGCCCTCAGCGCCCACCTGCGCTGCCGCAGCGGTGCCACAGCCACTGGCGCGCTGCTGCGCCAAGCCGAACAGCAACTCAAGGCGCTCGGCATTCAGCACAGCACCCTGCAAGTGGAACCCGCCGACTCAGCGGGGCAAGGTGGGCAGGCTGGGTGAGGAGCTGGCCAACGGCTGCGCCTGGCTCTGCCGCAGCGCGTTGCCTTCGCCATCAAACAAGCACCAGCCCTGCAGCTCAAACTCCAGGTGGCAGCGCTCGCCCACCTGCAGCTGCAGATCAGCGGCTGCTCGCAGCTGCACCACCTGATCGGTGGCCTCCAGCTGCACACTCACCAGCACCTCATGGCCAAGGGCCTCCAGCTGCAGCACCTTGGCCGGCAGGTTGCGATTGGCGGCTGGCGCCAGCTTCACCCGCTCAGGCCGCAATCCCAAGGTGAGCATCTCCCCCACCCGCGCCGCCAGCAGCGGCGCCAAGGCCGGATCGGCAGGCAGCTTCTTGCCGGCCACAACCACCTGCTCGGCTGCCACCACCTCCACCGGCAGCAGATTCATCGGTGGTGAGCCGATGAACTGGGCCACAAACAGGTTGGCCGGACTGGCATACAGCTCCATCGGCGTTCCCAACTGCTGCAGGCGGCCACCATTGAGCACCGCAATCCGGTGCCCCATGGTCATGGCTTCCACCTGATCGTGGGTGACGTAAAGCGTGGTCACCCCCAGTTGCCGCTGCAGCTCCACAATTTGGCGACGGGTGTCGCCGCGCAACTTGGCATCGAGGTTGCTGAGCGGTTCATCCATCAGAAACACCGCCGGCTGGCGGGCGATGGCGCGCCCCAAGGCCACCCTCTGCTTCTGGCCGCCCGAGAGCTCCTTGGGCAGGCGATCGAGCAAATGGGTGAGATCCAACATGGCCGCCACCTGCTGCACCCGCTCGGCGATGTGCGCCTCCCGCGCAGAGGAGAGGCCGGGCAGGCGGCGCGACAACCAATCCACAAGCTGCTGGCGTGGCCGCCGGGCCATGCTGCGCCGCAGGCCAAAAGCGATGTTGTTGGCCACCGTGAGGTGGGGATAGAGGGCATAGCTCTGAAACACCATCGCCACATCCCGCCTGGAGGGGGGCAAGGCCGTGACATCGCGCCCCCCCACCATCACCTGACCGCTGGAGGGCTCCTCTAGGCCAGCCAGCAGGCGCAGCAAGGTGCTTTTACCGCAACCCGAGGGGCCCACCAGCACCAGAAATTCGCCATCGCGCACCTGCAGATCAATGCCCTGGAGCACCTCCACCGGGGCACTGCCACGCCGAGGGGGGTACTGCTTGCGCAGCTGGCGAAAGCTGACCTCTGCCACGCGGGGGACGCTTGCGGGGTTCTGACTTTAAAGAGGAGAGGCCGTAACGGAAGAATGGTGGATTGACCGCGGCGCCGTGCAGTTCATCGATCAGGCCAGGATCGCCGTCCGCGCCGGCCGGGGCGGCGATGGCATCAGTGCCTTCCGCCGCGAGAAATATGTGCCGGCCGGTGGTCCCTCCGGCGGCGATGGTGGCCGCGGTGGCGACGTGGTGCTCGAGGCCGACAGCAACTTGCAAACCCTGCTGGATTTCAAATACAAACGCCTGTTTGAAGCCGATGACGGCCGCCGCGGAGGCCCCAACAAATCCACTGGCGCCAGCGCCGATGACCTGGTGATCCGCGTGCCCTGCGGCACCGAGGTGCGCGATCTCGGCAGCGGCCTGCTGCTGGGGGATCTGATCGATCCCGGCGAACAGTTGCTGATCGCCAAGGGGGGCAAGGGGGGCCTGGGCAATGCCCACTACCTCAGCAACCGCAACAGGGCGCCGGAAAAATTCACTGAAGGCAAGGATGGTGAGGAATGCGAGCTGGAACTCCAGCTCAAGCTGCTGGCGGAGGTGGGCTTGGTGGGTCTGCCCAACGCCGGCAAAAGCACCCTGATCAGCGTTCTCTCCGCCGCTCGGCCCAAGATTGCCGACTACCCCTTCACCACACTGGTGCCCAATTTGGGGGTGGTGCGCCGGCCCAGCGGTGATGGCACCGTGTTTGCCGACATCCCCGGACTGATCGAAGGCGCCGCCAATGGCGCTGGCCTGGGCCACGACTTCCTGCGCCACATCGAACGCACCCGCCTACTGATTCACCTGGTGGATGGCAGCAGCGAGGATCCGCTGGCTGATGCCCAGGTGCTGCTCGGCGAATTGGAGGCCTATGGACACGGGCTGATGGAGCGACCGCGGCTGCTCGTGCTGAGCAAATGCGAACTGCTGGAGCCCGAGCGGGTGGAGACCCTGCAAGCCGAACTGAGCCAAGCACTCGAACAAACGGTGCTGCCGATCTCCGCCGTGACCAACACTGGCCTCGAGCCCCTGCTGCAAGCCACCTGGCAGCAGCTGGGAATCGACAGCTGAACCAGGCCTAGGCCGCACGCAAACTGAAACCAACGCCGCGAATGGTTTGGATCAAGCGTGGCGCGCCATCGGCCTCCAACTTCTTGCGGAGGTAGCGGATGTATGTATCAACAACCGATTCATCACCAAAGTAGTCATCACCCCACACACGCTCAATCAATTGGGTGCGGGTCATCGCTTGGCCAGGATGCTCCATCAACGCCACCAGCAGGTCAAACTCACGCACCGTGAGATGCAATAACGCCCCATCAAGCGAACAGCAATGCCGCTTGGTATCCAGCTCGATCTGCTGAAAACGGAGCACATCCTGACTCGGCCGACTCGCCGAGGTGCGCCGCAGCAGCGCCTTCACCCGCGCAATCAGCGCCCTGATATTGAACGGCTTGCAGAGGTAATCATCTGCACCAGCATCAAGCGCCTGGACCAGATCATCCGTTTGATCCCTGGCTGTCACCATCAAGATGGGCAACCCTGAACCCGTTTCACGCAAACGCCGGCAAACATCGTAGCCACTCATCAACGGCATATTCCAATCAAGAATCGCCAAGGCATAATCAGCCTCACGCAGCCGCAAGATGGCCTGCTGACCATCTTTGACCACATCAACGGCCAACCCCTCCAACTCGCATTCCATGGCAATGAGCTGGGCAATATTTTTATCATCATCAGCCACGAGAATGCGGATTTCCGATTGCTCAGCCATGAACACTCCTCAAATCATCTCCTCAGGAGATTGCAATACACGCTGAAGCGTAACGCGGAAGCGACTTCCTTGCCCAGGCTGGCTTGCAACGCTCACCTCACCGTTCATGCTCTTCACCAGCGCCTGCACCAGGGCCAAACCCACACCACTGCTGCCACTGTCACTGTAATTCACCGCTGCTTCAACGCAATAAAAGCGCTCAAACACATGGGGCAACGCCTCAGGCGGAATGCCCTGGCCATGATCAACCACCTCAATCACCGCCTGCTCAGCCAACCGCTGGGCATGAATCTCAATGGGTTGATCCTGAGGGGAATACTTAGCGGCATTTTCAACCAAGTTGAACACCACCTGAATCAGGCGTGAGCGATCCGCCTGCACCCAACAGGCCTCTAAACCTTCAGCCAAGTGCAGCTGCAGGCGATCTGGGTAGACCTTCTGCAGGGCACTGAGCGCTGATCGCAGGGCCTCAGCCACAGCCACCAGCTCCAACCTGAGCTTGAGCTTATTGCGCTCAGCCCGGCTCAGATCCAGAAAATCTGCAACCAGACCATTCAAGCGACGCGATTCCGATAACGCCACAGACAAACTGCTGCTTTGAAACTCAGTGAGCTCTTTGGAATGCAGCAGCACCGACTCCACATAGCCACCAATCGCCGTGAGTGGAGTCTTGAATTCATGGGACAACGAGCCAGCAAAGGATTGCTGCAGCTGGTATTCCTCATCCAGCTTGCGCAAGGAACTGTTGTAGGCCCGCACAATTTCACGCACCTCAATCGGCACACTGGATTCATCAATCTGGTTCTCGAGCAGATGGCGATGGTCGAGGCGGCTGGCCTTGAGACTGCCAGCACGAAGCGGCTGCAGGAAACGCTGTAAAAACAGCAAACTGGCACCGATCGTGAGCGCCAAGGTGATGAAACGCAGCAGCAGATCAGTGCGCCGGATTTCATCCATTCCCTCACGCAACGGCCAGCGGGTGATCAAAATCAGATCAGGCTGCTGACGTAGAGGCACTCCTTCCAGCTGCAGGCGCATGGCGGCCACCGCCCGTGATGGATTGGTTGCACTGAGGCGGGCGATGTAGCGATCTTCATCCAGTTGCAAGCGCTGGGCCGCCCGCTGGATCATGGCCCGCTCAACGATGGCGAAGCCCCCTGGCGGCGTGGCCACCTGATCGCCAATCACCACCGCAGGCACCAGCTGCTCGCTGGGAATCAGGCCAGCCATCAGATCATTCAGCTGGAGCTGATTGCAGCAGCTGGAGCGCTGCAACGGCGGCACAGCACTCCAGCGTTTTGCCATCGCCGCGGAATAGGCCTTCAGCAGTTCCTTGGATTCCTGCTGCAGACTCACCGCATCGATTTCCGTGGCCATTCGCCGGGACAGCCGGGTTTCAATCCAGGCCGAGACCCCAATGGCCACCGCCACCCAGATCGACAAGCTGAGGCGCAGGGGCGGAACAACGCGCAGACGCCGCAGCACAACACAGGGGCGAACGAGCGCAGCCTATCGAGCGCAATCACTCCTGCCAGCGCCGCAGCGGGGTGAGGCTGAACTGCGTTCGTGTGCTGAAGTGCAGGCGGTACAAGGTGAGTGGCACACGCCGGCCATTGCCATGGCGCACCGTGATCAGCACGGTGTTGGGCTCAGCCGCCGGGCGGATCTCAGTGATGAATTGATATTGAAGTGAGGCAAGCGCGAGCGGCGCTCCCCCCTGCTTGGGGCCATCACTGAGACAGAACAGGGCCGCACCATCGCCGAAACGCCCCATCAACAACCAGAACGGTGCAGTGGTGGTGCCCAAGCGCTGGCGAAACGCCACCTGGGCCTGATCAGCAGACCGATCAGGCTGCTGAGCCGCCATGGGCTGGCAGCGTTGATCCAACACCAAGGGAGCGGATTGGGCGGCAGCCAGGGGTGGCAGGGCAGCCATCCCCGCAGCCAACACACCAGCCAGCCAGCGTGCCAGGGCCATCACGACAGCAGCGCCTCGCCCCAGGGCAGGAAGCGTTGGTAGGAGGCCGCATCACAGGCAGCCAACAGCGGGTAGCTGGCCTCCGCCAACGGCGCCCCCGGCACGAGGGGAAACGGCGGTGTGGCCAGGGGGCGGATCACGCAACCCAGCTCTTCCAGCATCAGCCACACGCCCGCCAGATCCCAGATCTTGGGCGTGGCCTCCAATGCCGCCAGCATGGTGCCCAAGCCCACCCCCAAGAGATTGAGGCTGGCGACACCAAGCATGCGCGGTTTCGCAGGGAAGCGCTGGGGCAGCTGCTGAATCACCGGCAGCGAACGGGTGCAGAGGCTGGCGCAACTGCAGCCATGGCGAGGCCCACCCGGAGGCGCCAGCCGCTCGCCATCACGCCATACCCCCTGGCCCCGCACCGCCACATAGCGCTGGCGCAGGGGGGGCACATCAATCAACGCCTCGATGGGCTGGCCATCCTCAAAACGAGCCAGGGAAATGGCCCAGATGGGCAGGCCCACAGAGAAATTGGTGGTGCCATCAAGGGGATCCACCACCCAGCAGCTGCGCTGGCTGGGCACCGCCGTGCTGCCCTCCTCGCTGAGCAGGCCGTCATCGGGGTAGATGCGCTGCAAGCCGGCAGCGATGGTGGCATCACTCCAGCGATCGCAATCGGTGACCAGGCTGCCATCGGGCTTGAGATCACTGCTGATGTGGCCGAAATCAGCCCGCTGCCGCTCGGCCACCTGATCCACCAGCCCATGCAGGGCTTGCCACTGAGGATCGCTGGAAAACGCCACCATCAATCGAGCTCGAGAGCCACACGATCGCCCAGGGCCCGCTGCAGCCGCTGTTGAAACAGGTTGGGATCAACCCACCGCAACAGCACACCGGCGATCAGCAACCCCAGAGCCTGAACAATGAACACGCTGGCATAGGCCGCACCGCATCGACGGGGCAGCTCGGCCACCGTGGCTCACCGTTCACCTGCCATTCTTTGGGCTGAGAAGCGCAGCCACACGGTGCCCGGTTTCAAGAAGGTCCTGAAGATCTCGGCCGTCGTCGCCCTGTTCAGCGTGGCTGTTGTGGCACTCCAGCAGTACGGCATTGGCCCCCTCAAAGCGGCGGTTGAACAGATGGGCTTCTGGGCCCCGCTGGGGCTGTTTTTGCTGCGCGGAATCAGCATCATTCTTCCGGCCTTGCCCAGCTCGATTTACTCCTTGCTGGCTGGTTCACTGCTGGGCTTCAAAACCGGCTACCTCACCATCGTTCTGTCCGACCTGGTGTTCTGCAGCACAGCCTTCTTCATTGCACGCATCTGGGGGCGTGGGCCGGTCAACAGCCTGGTGGGCGCCAAGGCGATGGAGCGCATTGATGGCTTCAGCAAAAACCAACTGGAAGGCAATTTCTTCCTGATGACAGGCCTGCTGATGACCGGATTGTTTGATTTCCTCAGCTACGCCATTGGCATCAGCCGCACCCAATGGCGCATCTTTGCACCGGCCCTGCTGATCAGCGTGCTGATCAGTGATTCCATCCTCGTCACTGTTGGAGCAGAGGCGGCGAAGGGAGTCGATGCCTCCAAAGGAGCAGGTCTGCCCCTTGGCCTGGCACTGCTCGCCATGTTTGCCCTGGCCGTGGTCACTGGATTGATGAAGAAGCGTTCGGCAAGCTTGAGATCAAACCCAAACACAGCTCCGCAGTAGGGCGCCAGCATCAGCTCCTGCAAGACCGTGGAGATGATGAGAACGCGCCAAACGCTCCAGGCTTGGCCAAAGCTCAATTCGGCAGGCTGCTGTTGATGGCGCACCTGGGCAATGGGCCGCTCCACAGCGCGCAAGAGAACGGCGCGACCATCACCAGCGAGCAGGACACCACATGCATCAATCACCAAGCGATTGATGCGGCCCAGGGCAGCACTGAATGCGCCCCCAAACGGATCAATCCGCAGAAGGCACAACCGTAGCCGCCTTCACCTGACAGGGGGAATTGAGCTGGGTGGCCACCACATTCACATTCGTGAGAGAGCTCTGGGGCGGCGGATCTGCAGGCAGCTGGGGCGGCACACAGCGGGCCACCTGATCCAAGCCTGTACGGCGACGAAGCTGAGCGAGATAGAGGTTGTACTGGCCAACAGAAGCAGTGTAAGCCACCTCAGCCCGGGTGACATCTCGCTGGTTATCGATCACATTGCGCTGGGTGCCAACGCCGGCTTGATAACGCAGCACCGACAAGCGGTAGGCCTCGCGAGATGAAATAACCTCGCGGGAATTTGTAATCAAGTTGCGAACTTCGCGTTGAAGGTTGTAGAAAGAATCCTCCACTTCTTGGCGGATCTTATTTCGCTTATCGGCGAACATGTAAGCCTGCTCTTCAGCCACTTGCTTGTACTGACGCGATTGCGCCTGCGAGCGACCCCCATCAAACAACGTCCAAGTGAGCCCCATAAACGCTTGATTATCAATATTTTGATTCACCATGCCCATGTTCACCTTATCAGGGGTTCTCCTGACACCAGCCTGACCAAACGTCTCACGCCAGTTGGAGCTCACATTCAGGGAGAGCCTTGGCTGAACGCCCGCCAATGCTTGATTGGCCTGGGAATTGGCTATTGAAATATCAAGAATCAAATTATCGAGCTCTTCGCGGAACGAATATGCCGCCACAACGCTTCGGGCCAAGGTTGGCTCCCACACACCAAGCACCTCTGCAGGATCAGCAGCTGTCGGGGTGACATCTTGCGGCAAATCAAGCAAGGACGCCAACTCGCGCTGGGCGATCAACTGCTTGGCAAGAAAATCAGACAGCGTGGCCTGATCACGCGCCAGCTGCGTTTCCGCCTCCAACACATCCAATTTGGTGGCAACGCCAGCTTGCAAGCGGGCACGCGAATCCCTGAGATTCACCGTGGAAGCCTGCACAGCCGTTTTACCAACCTGAACCTGGGCATCAAAGGTTTGAAGCTGGAAATAAACCTGCGCCGTTTGCAGCCTTAAATCACGAAGAGTGATGACATATTGATTTTTTGATTTTTCATATTGATCACGGGCTGCAGCAATAGCAGGAACGCGCGAGGGATCAATCAAGTTCCAAGCCAAACTGATGTTGGCTTCAGCGCCATAGGTTTGCGTTGTTCCCCACCATTCGCCGTAGCGATCAAGCATCGGAGGGGTAACAGGATTACCGTTGGCTTCGTTTTCTTGTTGCTGCTGCTGCCATTGCTCAAGCTGGGCCTGTTTAGAGACAGCACCGGAGCGGCCGTAATTCTGATAATTCGTTCCGGCGGTGCGGCCCGGGAATCGTTGTGCCTGAAGGCTCACAGTTGGATACCAGAGTGCAATTTGCGCGCGCAAAGCACTCTTGGATTCCTCCACCTTCATGGCAATAGCCTTCAGGAAGGGATTGTTCACCTCCATGATTTCCACCGACTGAGTGAGCGTCAGCGGGCGAAGATCTTTAATGCGCACCTGGCTGGGCTGGTTGGGCAGCGCCAATGACGCGGGTGCCACTAGGCGATCAACATCCGGCGAGAGGCTGGTGGCTGGAGGGTTCTCCAGCACAGGCTTGGACAGGGGGCGCTCCCCTTTGAGCTCATAGGCGCTGGGAATCGAGCGATCTTCAAAGGGATCCAGGCTGTCAGCTGGCTGCCGCCCAAAGCTCTCCTCCTGGGGCAGTGGATTACCGAGCCAATCGGTACCCGGTGATTTGCCCTGGGCCCAAACCAAGTGAGGAGCACCCATCAGGGCGAGAGCCAGCAAGGCACTGCGCTTCCGTCCTGCCACAAACCCACCCACAACATTGGCCAGAATTTAAACGTCTGATTCCGCTTCACACAGACAGGCAGCCACGACTTCAGCTGCCCCACCCACCACCTGCAACGGACATCCCAGCCGCTGCTCCACCTCCACCAGGGTGAGATCGTCGAGGAACACCGGCTGACCCTGGCGCAGCATCACCGAGGGGATCAGCACCCGCTCACCGAGATCACGCCCCTGCAAGCCATCGAGCAGATCCTGGCCGGTGAGCAACCCCGTGACCACCTGATCGCAGCCCCAGTAAGGGCTCGGCAGCGCCTGCAATTGCAGATCCAGCCCCTGCACCTGGCAGAGCCGCTCCACCACCGGCGCCAGGCTCGCCCCCACCAGGCTGCCCACCACCCAGCTGAGCCGCTCCGGCTGCCGGCGCCGTGGCGGCAGCTCACGGGTGGCCAGATCCAACTCTTCCAGGAAGGCGCGGATGCTGCCCACCCCGTTTTCCTGCTGGGGCAGATCCTCGTAGCTGAAGCGCTCCGGCAGCGGCAACCCCGCCATCAGATACCACTCATCAGATAGCCAGGCCCAACGGCTGCCAAAGCGCTGCATGAACTGCTGCTGCAGCGGCTCCACCGCAGCAATCGTGCGGCGGGCCATGGCCGGATCCACCGGCACCAAGCCATCCCCCTGAGGCCGAAAGCGGGTGAGCCCCACCGGCACCACGGCCACCGAGAGCACCGCTGGCCAATCACCCCCACCAAAACAGGCCAGATCCTGCAGGGTGTTCAACAAGGCCTCGCCATCGTTGATTCCAGGGCACACCACCACCTGGGCATGGATCTGGAGGCGGCGCTCCTGAAACCAGCGCAGCTGCTCAAGGATCTGCCCGGCCCGCTCATTGAGCAACAGCTGTTGCCGCAACTGCGGCTCGGTGGCATGCACCGACACATACAGGGGCGAGAGGCGCTGGCGCTCAATGCGCTCCCAGTCCGCCGCCGTGAGGTTGGTGAGGGTGAGGTAGGAGCCGTAGAGAAAACTGAGCCGGTAATCGTCGTCTTTGAGGTAGAGGCTGGAGCGGTGGCCAGGAGGCTGCTGATCGATGAAACAGAACGGGCAGCGGTTGGTGCACTGCCGCAACCCATCGAACAGGGCTTCGGTGAAGCCAAGGCCCAGCCCATCGTCGGCATCCTTTTCCAACTCCACCTGATGCACGGTGCCATCAGGGTCTTCCACCTCCAGCAGCAGTTCCTCCTCCCCGCAGAGCATGCGCAGATCAATCAAATCCCGCGGCCGCACGCCATTGATGGCAATCAGGCGATCACCGGGCTGAAACCCAAGCTCCTCGCCGATCGAACCCGGCTCAACCGTGTCGACCACCGCAGGCTGCGGCGTGGACACCGTGGGATCCGCACTCCGGGGAATGCCATCACTGGGCTCATTCCACACAGGCCCTCAAGCCGCCTCATCCCAGTGTGGGGTTTACCCGCACCAGGATCAGCAGGGCAAGGCCAAACAACAGGCGGTAGATCACAAACGGCCAGGTGCTGTTGGTTTGCAAAAAGCGCAGCAACCAGGCAATCGCCAGCCATGACACCACCGCCGCCGAGAGGATGCCCACCAGCAATGGCAGGGCGCCATAGGCCGAGCCACTGCCCAGGGCTCCCTTGAGCTCCACCAACCCCGCCAGGGTGATCGCCGGGATGCCCAGCAGAAAGGAGAAGCGGGCGGCATCGGAGCGCTGCCACCCCGCCAGCAGCGAAGCGGTGAGGGTGCTGCCCGAGCGCGACACCCCGGGAATGATGGCCAACATCTGAGCCAAGCCCACGATCAGGCCATCGCGGCCCTGCACCTGGGGCAGTTGCTTGCGCCGCTGGCCCACCCGCTCAGCCAGGGCCAGCAGCAGCGCCATCACGATCGACACCACCCCAATCGATTGCACGCTGCGCAACCAGGAGGTTTCGTAGCCAGGCCAGAACAGCTTGATCGCCAAACCCGCCATCACAACCGGCAGCGTGCCCACGGCAATGGCGATGCCCAAGCGCGCATCGGGGTGATCCCACTGGCCCTGGCGCAGAGCGCGGCTGATGCCGCGACCCACCTTGGCCAGATCGCTGCGGAAATAGGCGATCACTGCTGCGATGCTGCCCAGCTGAATCACGGCAGTGATTGCCACGCCGGGATCCCCCCAACCGAGGAGCACCGGCACCACCTTGAGATGGGCCGTGCTGCTGATCGGCAGAAACTCCGTCAGACCCTGCACAACCCCCAAGACGAGGGTGCGCCAACAGGCCTCAAGCAGCGACAGCTCAGCGGCGGATGTCAACGGTGTGCCCACAGGTGGCGCAAACCCTAAGCGCGCTCAGCGGCCGGTTTTCCTCTGTTGAGTGGCCAACGGCTTTAAGGTTGTGCACGCTTCTTCACAAAGGCCTTTGCTCGGCGCCACCCCAGCTCTGCCATCCCAACCGCCGATCTGGATCCGAGGCCAGGGGCTGCAACTCTCAGCGCCGCAGCTGGCTGCCCTGCTGGTGGTGCTGCCGGTGTTCCTGCAGGCTCCCTGGGTGCGCGTGGCACCGCTGCAGAGCACGCTGTTCACCTTGGTGCTGCTGGCCATCGGCCTGCGTTGGGGCGGCAGCCGCGGCACGGTGCTGGTGGGCTTCTGCGGCAGTTGGCTGGCCGGATCGCTGTTCTGGGGCTGGCTGCGGCTGCACCCCCTCTGGCATCTCCCGGTGGAAGCGTTTGCGCTGCCTTTGGCCCTGGCGGGGCTCAATGGTCCCTGGCGCCGCGCTGGTCAGTTTTATCTGGGCGCCTTGATCGGCACCGCCTGCACGGATCTGGCCACGGCCCTCTGCGGTCTGATGCCGCTCTGGCCCCAGGTGCTGCAGGCCGATCCGCTCCAAGCCCCCCTGCTGTTGAACCAAGCGGCACAGCAGGTGTTGGAACCGGCCCATCTCGCGATCGTGGCGCTGATGGCGCTGCCGCTGCTGGGTTTCAGCGCCTGGCTCTGGGAGCGTGGCGAGGGCGCTCGCGTGATGGCGGTGAGCCTGCTCAGCACCCTGGCGGTGGATGGCGTTTTCCTTGGTTTGGCGCTGCTGGCCCCCCATCTGAGCGGCCTGGTTTGAAGAACTGCGAATGGAGTTCCAGGGAATTGGTTCGCAACGCTATGGAATCTGTAACGTTGCTCACCAGCCCTGCTTCGGCCCCTTTCGCATGACCAGGCTTTCCCGTCAGCTCGTCTCCCTGCTGCTCAGCGGCCTGATTGTTGTCAGCGTCTGGCTTGTCCAGCCCATGACAGCCAACGCCGAGATCCGCAACCTGGCCGACGACAAGATTGCTGAAGCTGCCGGCAAGGTTGACCTCAACAATTCCTCGGTCCGCCGTTTTCAGCAGTTCCCCGGCATGTACCCCACCCTCGCCGGCAAGATCGTGGTGGGTGGCCCCTACGACAGCGTTGATGATGTGCTCAAGCTCGATCTGAGCGAGCGCCAGAAGGAGCTGTTCGCGAAATATCGCGATAACTTCACCGTCACCAACCCTGAAATTGCCCTCAACGAGGGCTTCGACCGCATCAACGACGGCCAGTACCGCTGATCAACGAGCCACAACCGACTGACCGCTGCAATCCTTTCGCCTCCAGCTGGGACGCGATCGTGATTGGCAGCGGTGTGGCCGGCCTCATGAGTGCCCTGGAGCTGCCTGACAGCGCCAGGGTTCTTCTTTTGAGCCGCGACACCGCCACACCAGCCGCCAGCCGCTGGGCCCAAGGGGGCTTGGCCGCCGCCATCAACCTGGATGATTCCCCCGAGCTCCACCGGCGCGACACCCTGGCTGCCGGCGCTGGGCTGTGTGACCCGGCTGCCGTGGAGTGCCTGGTGCGCCAGGCACCGGCTGCTGTGGACACCCTGCTGCAGCTGGGTTTAGGGCTCGATCGCCACGGGGATCAATTGAGCACCACGCTGGAGGCCGCCCATAGCCGCCGGCGTGTGTTGCATGTGCGCGACCAGACCGGCCTGGCCCTGGTGGAACTGCTGGAGCGCTGCGTGGAGCAGCGCAGCAACGTGCACTGGCTGCGCGGCACCGTGGCGCTGCAGCTCTGGTGCGAGGGGGAGCGCTGCTGTGGTGTGCAGGTGCTCTGCAACAACCGGCTGGGCTGGCTGCGCGCCGGAGCGGTGGTGCTGGCCACCGGCGGCTGCGGCCATCTGTTCAGCAACACCACCAATCCCAGTGGGGCCCACGGGGATGGCATCGCCATGGCCTGGGAGGCAGGGGCCCAACTGCGCGACATGGAATTCGTGCAGTTCCACCCCACCGCTTTGATGCAACCTGGGGCGCCCCACTTCCTGCTTTCTGAAGCCCTGCGCGGTGAAGGGGCCCGGCTGGTGCACGCCGATGGTGAACCCCTCTTTGCCAGCGGCAGCGAACTGCTGCCACGGGATCAACTGAGCCGCTGCATGGTGCGCGAGATGCGGCGCCAGCAGCAGGCCCAGCTATGGTTAGATCTGCGCCCCATCGGCCAGCACAAGCTGGAGCGGCAGTTCCCCATGATCCTGGGCCGCTGCCGCGAGCTGCAGCTCGAGCCGCTGCAACAACCCCTGCCCGTGGCGCCTGCTGCCCACTACTGGATGGGCGGCGTGGCCACCGATCTCCAGGCCTGCACCTCACTGCAAGGGCTCTACGCCGTGGGAGAGGTGGCCAGCAGCGGGGTGCATGGGGCCAACCGCTTGGCCAGCAATTCACTCAGCGAATGCCTGGTGATGGCCCGGCAGCTGGCGGCAGCAGCCCTGCCAGAACGGGGCGACACCTGGCGGCAAGATCCGGAGCAGACCCTGCGCTGGGAACCCAGCGAAGCGCTGCAGCAGCGCTGCAGCCGCAGCATCCACGCCCTGCGCCAATTGAGCTGGCAGGCCGCCGGCGTGGAGCGCAATGGCAACGAACTGCGCCAGGCCCAGCGGCAATGGCGCCAACTGAGCGCTGAGCTGAATCTGCCTGGGGTTCTGGCGCCAATCCAACACCAGCAGCCGGGCAGCCTGCTCAGCCTCGATCCTCAGCAGCAGCGCCAGTTGGGCTGGCTCTGGGAGTGCCGCCAACGGCTGATCAACACAGGGCTGCTGCTGGAAGCGGCCGCCTTCCGCGCTGAAAGCCGCGGCGGCCACTACCGCAACGATGCCCCAGCAACCCTGCCCTATTGGCAGCGCCACACCATTCAGCAGCGGGGCCAGGCGATCAGAAGTTCCGCGGGCCCTTGTAGCCGCTGAGATCTGCCAGCTTGCTGAGCGACTTCACACCCGAATCAATCCGGCCATTGATCTCCCAGCTGGGGAATCCCTCAATCGCCTTGCTGTCACACAGCGCAGTTTGGGAGTTCTTGCCATCAGCGGCGCACTCGATCACATCGAGCTTGGCAACAGCTTCAGCGCCAAACAGCTCCTTCTGCTCATGGCAGTGGGGGCACCAGTAGGCGGTGTACAGGCGTGCACCAATGCTGCTGAGGTGCTCCGCCAGGGCCAGCTTGGCCGGGTTGCTCAACGTGATCACCGGCGGCGGTGTGCCCTGCTCACGGGTGACATCCGGGCGATCCGCGGCGGCCACCCAGGCCAGGCTGATCAGCGCCACCAGCACCGTCACGATCATGCTGCGGAACAGCAACTGACCGCGGTCGTCCCAGTCGCGGCCGAACCAATGCAGCACCAGCAGGGCCAGGCTCAACCCCGCTGAGAGCAAGCAGAAGGCACAGATGGCCTCAATGCGGAAGAGCATCAGCCCCACCAGCACCAGGCTGAACACCGCCATCGCCAGGCTGAGCACATAGCCCAGCTGCCAGAACAGATCCGGCGTGCGGCCACTGCGGCGCGCCCCAAGGCTGGTGCTGCTGCTCTGGCGATCAAGCAGCCACTGCTGCACCGCTGGAATCAACGGCAGCAGCGACAACACCATCACGGCGCCGTAGGCCAGCAGGCCATAGAGAGCCAGCGGCTGGCCCAGCACGGTGCCCCACACGCTGGAGAGCACCTTGTCGCAGCCATCGGAACCGCCAGGGCAGGCCAACTCACCGATCACACCCCAACGCTCAAGGGTGATCGAGGCGGTATCAATCAGGCCCACAGTGGCCAGGCCCCCCATCACGGGGCGCACCCAGCGGTGCAGGGGTGGCTCAGGACGCTGGCGGGACGCAGTCACTGCTGGCGAAATACTCCTCTAAGAGGGAGTTTGGCACCGATCCAAGGCCTGGCGTAGCTGACGCACCCGCAGCGGATCCACAGGATTGGCCAGCACCCCATCGCGTTTGAGCGAGCTGGCCACGATCACGCCATCGGCATGGGCTGCCAACTCAGCTGCATTGTTGAGATCGCAACCGCTGCCGATGAACACCGGCGCCCCCCGGGCCGCCGACCGCGCCTGCTGCAGATGCTCCAGCTTGGGGGCAGCACCGGTGGCCACTCCGCTCACGATCACCCCATCAGCGCAGGCCCGCTGCAGGGTGTCCTCCACCGCTTCAGCGATGGGCTGGGGCGCCAAGGGATAGGCGTGCTTCACCAGCACATCCGCCAGCAGGGCCACCGCCTCGGCCCCCAACAAGCGCCGCTGGCGCAGCAGCTGGGCCGCCTGGCTCTGAATCAGGCCCTGATCGGTGACCATCGCGCCGGAGAGCACATTCACGCGCACAAAGGAAGCGCCGCTGGCCACCGCCACCGCCAGGGCGGCGGCGGCATCGTTGCGCAGCATGTTGATGCCCACCGGCACCGCCCCGGCCTGCTGCACCACCGCCCGGGCGATCACCCCCATGGCCGCCACGGTGTCGCAGGGCACGGCCCCCGCAAAGAAGGGGCCATCGCCAAAGTTCTCCACCACCAGGGCATCAGCCCCCCCCTCGAGGTAGGCGGCCGCATCGGTGAGGGCCCAGCGTTCCACGGCGGTCATCGAACCACCCCAGCGGGGGCTGCCCGGCAGCGGCGGCAGATGCAGCACCCCGATCAGGGCGGGGCGGCGGCGCTCCAGGGCGGCTGGAACCAGCGAGGACCAGAGATCGGTAACGGGCAGGACGTAGCTTGAACTGTTGGCTTGATGCTGCCATGGCTTCCAACCGGACATCCGCCAAGCCCACCGTGGCCTTCTCCCATCTGGGCTGCGAGAAGAACCGGGTGGACACCGAGCACATGCTCGGACTGCTGGCCCAGGCCGGCTACGGGGTGAGCGCCGATGAGAGCGAAGCCGAGGTGGTGGTGGTGAACACCTGCTCCTTCATCCAGGACGCCCGCACGGAATCGGTGCGCACCCTGGTGGACCTGGCGGAGCAGGGCAAACAGATCGTGATCGCCGGCTGCCTGGCGCAGCACTTCAAAGACGACCTGCTCGAATCGCTACCGGAAGCCCGGGCGATCGTGGGCACCGGCGACTACCAGCACATCGTGGAGGTGCTGGAGCAGGTGGAGGCGGGCGAGCGGGTGAGCCGCGTGAGCGAGGTGCCCACCTTCGTGGCCGATGAAACCGTGCCCCGCTACCGCACCACCTCCGAGGCGGTGGCCTATCTCAAGGTGGCCGAAGGCTGCGATTACCGCTGCGCCTTCTGCATCATTCCCAAGCTGCGCGGCGACCAGCGCTCCCGCACGATCGAATCGATCGTGGCGGAAGCCCGCCAGCTGGCGGCCCAGGGGGTGCAGGAGCTGATCCTGATCAGCCAGATCACCACCAACTACGGCCTCGATCTCTACGGCAAACCGCAGCTGGCAGAACTGCTGCGAGCCCTGGGGGAGGTGGAGATTCCCTGGATCCGGGTGCATTACGCCTATCCCACCGGGCTCACCGCCGAGGTGCTGGCCGCCTACCGCGAGGTGCCCAATGTGCTGCCCTACCTGGATCTGCCTCTGCAACACAGCCATCCCGAGGTGTTGCGGGCGATGAACCGCCCCTGGCAGGCGGACGTCACGGGGGGCGTGCTGCGCCGCATCCGTGAGCAGCTGCCCGATGCAGTGCTGCGCACCACCTTCATCGTGGGCTTCCCCGGAGAAACCGACGAGCACTTCCAGCACCTGCTCGATTTCGTGGCCGAGCAGCGCTTCGATCACGTGGGCGTGTTCACCTTCTCGCCAGAAGAAGGCACACCGGCCGCCGAGCTGCCCAACCAGGTGCCTGCCGAGGTGGCCCAGGAGCGAAAGGATCGTCTGATGGCCCTGCAGCAACCGATCGCCGCCGCCCGCAATGCCGCCTGGGTCGGCCGCATCGTCGACGTGCTGATCGAGCAGGAGAACCCGAGCACCGGGGAGATGCTCGGCCGCTGCGCGCGCTTTGCCCCTGAAGTGGATGGCGAGGTGAGAGTGCTGCCAGGCGAAGGCGGCCTGTGCGCTGCTCCCGGAACCATGGTGCCGGTGCGCATCACCGCCGCCGACACTTACGACCTGGTGGGTGAAGTGGTGGGCGCCAAGGCGATGGTGAGTGATGCGCTCGCCGCCCGGAAGACAGAGGCTTGAGCCTGATCGCGCAGGTCGGCCGGATCCGCAGACAGCTCACCCACCACCAGCGCACCACCTTCCTGCTGGCGTCGGGCCTGAGCACCGCCGGATCCTTTGCCGGGCTCACGACCAAGGGCTGGCTGCTGATGGAAGGATCTGGCAACCCCTTCCTACTGGCCACGAATTTCGCCCTGCTCACCCTGCCGACCCTGCTGGTGAGCGGGCCTGCCGGGGTGCTCACCGATCGACTCGGCAGCGAGCGGGTGCTGATCCGGGCCCAGTGGGCATTGCTGGCGGCAGCGGTGCTCGGCGCCATCGCCATCCCGATCAGCAGTGGCGGCCAGCAGGACGCGCTGCTGCTGCTCAGCACCCTGGGGGTGGGCGTGGCCAGCACCTATGAACTCACCGCCCGCAATAAATATGTGGCTCTGCTGGTGGATGAGCCGGAACAGCTGGGGCCCTATCTGGCCAGCTTCTCGGTGATCTTCAACGTCGGCAAGCTGGTCGGTCCACCGATCGGCGGGCTGCTGCTGGCAGCCACCGGGCCCACCCTTGCCCTGAGCCTGGATGCAGCCACCTACCTACTGCCGATCGTCACGCTGTTGTGGTTGATGGCCCCCTACAGCGAGCGGGAGCGGCGCAGCGCGCGCGGCAGCGGCGCCAGCCTGGCTACGGCCTGGCGCGATTGCGGGCCGGCCTTGCGACACGTGCTGCTGTTCTGCGGGCTGGCCTGCCTGGTGGGCTTCTTCCATCCCGGCCTGGCACCGCTGATGGCGCTGAAACTGCTGGGCCCAAGCCCGCTGGCCCTGGGGCTGTTCACCAGCGTGATCGCCTGCGGCAGCATCAGCGCCGGTGTGGTCTTGCAACGCAACGCCCAGCTGTGGAGTCGCCGGCCAGGCCTGCTCCTGGGCGGCAGCACGGTGATCACAGCCCTGGGTCAGCTGGGGCTGTCGCTGCCAGCCCCCCAGCAATGGGGACTGGCGATGGCCTTTCTGATCGGCGGGGGCACTGCCTCACTCCTGGCGGGCACCAACCTGATCATCCAGGTGCATGCTCCCCAGGTGATCCGGGGCCGCATGGCCGGGCTAGGGCAGATCGCGTTCCTGGGGGGCGGAGGCATCAGTGGGCTGATGGCCGCAGCACTCACCACCTGGCTGCCTGGAGGCTTGTGGAGCTGCTTCGCCCTGCTGGGCAGCTTGGGCGCAGCGCTGGGTGTGGTGGAGCTGCTGCGTCAAGGGCGCACGCGCCTGGCCTGACGCAGCCAGCTGCCAATCCGCTTCAGATCAGCTTGATGCCGCGCAGCACGAAAGAGATCGCCGCTGCCGCCACCAGACCGCCGCCGACTAGGGCGAGATAAATCACAGGACCCATCGCTGGATGTGTTGGGAAAGTCACAGCCATTACAGCAGAACCCCACTGCATCCCAGCGCCCCACCTAGGGTTGAACGACTACCACCGGTGAAGCCCACCCGGGCAAGCCGTTGCTCGGATCCAAGGATCACTCGACCGCGGCATGCGCACACTGCTGATCTACCCGGAGTTTCCCAAGACCTTCTGGAGCTACGAAAAGATCCTGGAGCTGGTGAACCGCAAGGTGCTGCTGCCCCCGCTCGGGATGGTGACCGTGGCGGCCTTGCTCCCGCAGCACTGGGAGATGAAGCTGGTCGATCGCAACGTTCGGGAGGTGAGCGAGGCGGAATGGGAGTGGGCAGAGCTGGTGGTGATCTCCGGGATGATCGTGCAGAAGGCCGACATGGCCGTGCAAATCGCCCGGGCCAAGGAGCGTGGCCTGCCGGTGGCCGTGGGCGGCCCGTTTGCCAGCTCCACTCCGGATGCACCCGAGCTGGAACTGGCCGATTTCAAGGTGCTTGATGAGGGTGAGATCACCCTGCCGATGTTCATCGAAGCGATCGAACGGGGCGAATCCGGCGGACGCTTCTCCGCCAATGGCGACAAACCGGATGTGACCGGTACGCCGATCCCCCGCTTCGATCTGCTCGA
>JAYKIT010000057.1:0-10807 GCA_035285765.1 Synechococcus sp.
TAGGCGGTTCGAGCCTCCGGTACGTCCCAGAGGTGGGGAGGAGCCACCGCGAGGCTGAGCCAGTGGCGCTCCGGTTCGCGGGCTCGGGCGTTGATCACCGTGCGCACATCGGCCACGGTGTCGCCCAGGTAAGCCACGCTGCCGCCTTGGTTGGGTTGCAAGTGCTGCGCCAGGCGCAGCAAGCCCGTGGGATCGGGCTTGTCGGGCGCATCGCCCATGGCGATCAGTGGCGGCTGCGGCAGCCCCAGGCGCTGTTCGAGCACGTAGCGGGCCGATGGGGGCTCAGCTCCACTGACAAAGCCCCAGCCCCAGCCCTGGGCGCTCAGGGCGCTGAAAAACTGCGCGTCCACCAGGAGGGGTTCATCGCCAATGAAGCCGTGCCACTGGCTTGGATCACCATCGGGATCACCACCGAAATAAAAGCTGCTGAAGATATTGATCAAGGCGTCCCGCTCGGGCGGGGATGTGCCGTGACGGCGCAGCAGTTCAAGGCTGGCGTCCCAGTCGTTGTTCCAGAGCCCTTCCCCTTTGAGGGCATCCACCACGGCGGCTTCAGGGCGCCAGCCGCTGTAGTGATGCACGGTTTCCACCAGAGCTCGCCGGTAGCTGCCCGCCACATCGCGAATCACGCCGTCGATATCGAACAGCAGCAGATGGGAGCTGGAAATGGGCCTGCACCTTGGGGCTGGTAGGTTAGTCGTTTGCCTGCGCCGCCAGGTCTGCTTCCGTACGCCCCTTGAGCACCGAAACGAGCCCCGTGACAGAAACCGAAACCGCCGTTGTGGCGAGCGAGGACACTGCTGTTGAGAGCAGCCGCACTGCTGTAGAGAGCGATACCCCCACCACGGAAGCCGGCACCGCTAGCAGCGGCATGAAGAGCGCCTGCGATCATCTGGCCCGCTCCACGGTGGATGCCGATGGTGTGCCTTCCGGCTACACCCCCAAGGCCGATGAAGGCCGCTTCATGCTGAAGATCCTCTGGCTGCCGGAGAACGTGGCGCTGGCGGTTGATCAGATCGTGGGTGGCGGCCCCAGCCCCCTCACCGCCTATTTCTTCTGGCCCCGTGAGGATGCCTGGGAAACCCTGAAAGGTGTGCTGGAAGCAAAGAGCTGGATTACCGAAAACGAGCGTGTTGAGATCCTCAACAAAGCCACTGAGGTGATCAACTACTGGCAGGAGGAGGGCAAGGCCAAGAGCCTCGATGAGGCCAAGCTCAAGTTCCCTGAAGTCACCTTCTGCGGTACCGCGTGATCAACAGCTCTAACCTGGTTGGCTGCATGCCCCCGCGAGGGGGCTTTTTCATGCTCGCCAGCAGCAGCTCCTCAGGGGCGGCTGTTGGTTGGGCGACTCTGCAGCACCTGCCCGAAGCTGCTGGCCGTGATCTGGGGTGGCTCGCTGGCGGTATCCACCGTGAAGCTGCGTGATTCCCGCTGGGTGGTGCCATCGGGATACACAAAGGTCACATCTCCTTGCAGCGTGAGTGCATCACCCTGGCGTGCGGTTTCCACCAGGTTGTCCACACTGACGCGCTGAAACTGGCGGAAGAAGGCCGGATCGAACTGATCGGCGGCGGGGCCGCTGAACAACTGGCGGGCCGCTGCCATGTTGCCCAGGGTGAGTTGGTTGTAGAGCTCCTGCACACTGGCCACCGCCAGTTGCATCGGGCTGCGTTCCGGCTGTGTTTGCGGTGGCAGCGGTGGCGGGCTGGGGGGGGTGGTCTCCGGTTTTTGGGCCTGTGCGGTGCTGTCGTTGGCCGCACGGTTGGTTGCCGGTGCCAGCGCCGGTGACACCCCACCAGGGGGCTTCGGGCCCTGGAGCCACAGCCAGGCCAGCCCGCCCCCCACGCCCACCACCAGCACCCCGGCAATGAAGCTCAGCAGGGCGATCAGGCCAGCCTGGCCGCTGCGTTGTGGTTCCAGGCTCGCCGCAGCACTCACCGTGGTGTCGGTTGGGATGTTGGCCGCTGCGGGGGTGGCTTGCGGGCTGACAGGCAGCTGCAGCAGGCCCTGCAGCACGGCATCGGTGCGCTCGCAGATGCTGCTGGCAAACACCTGCCGCAGGTCTTGCTGCAGCTGCAACAGCAGCTGCGGGTTCGCGGCCAGGGGCGGCTGTTGTTGCAGCGCTCGGTTGAACCCAGCCGATTGCACCAGGTGACGCAGGGCGGGGAGCAGCACGGCCTGGCGATCGCCACAGAAATCGCTCAGCAAGGCCTGCAGCCGGCGGCCATCACTGGCTTGATTGCGCTCCAGATCCTCCAGGATCTGGCGACGCAGGCGCAGGCCCAGCTCGTAGTCGCTCATGGGTTGGGGAGCTGGAAACCGGTTTCAGCATCTTGCCCGTTTGCTGCCATTGCCAGCGCAGTTCCTGTTGCAGGGCGGGGCAGCCGAGGCGTGGTTCCCGCTGGCTGCCGGCAATCAGGGCCCCCAGGGGGTCGTGATCGGCCTGGGCGATGAGCCGTTCCGCCTGTTGGGGATGGCGCAGCAGCAGTTCAAATTGAGCGCGCCGTTGGTTCAGGTTGGGTCTGATCTGGGTTGGCTGCCGGCAGAGCGCCCGGATCAAGCTGCTGCGGGGGTCGTTCTGCCGCAGCAGCTGCAGGCTCACCCCTGCGGCCGACAGCCCTGCCAGTGCCAGCAGCAGCCACAGCCAGGTTCTCGACCAGCGCCGCTGCCGCCCCTTGGCCTGGCGCCAGGCCAATCCAACGGACACGTCATCCCCGCTGCCGGCGCGGGTGATCTCTGCCAAGCCCGCCGTCAGCGTGTCGGCGCGATCCAGCGCGATCAGTTCACGGCAGAGCTCCAGGTAATCGCCATCGGTGCTGCAGGATTTGCGCACGCCATCACTGCTCAGCACCAGGGCCTGCAGGGCTGGGGCAGCGCTGAGCGGATGCAGCTGCACCCGTTGCCGCCAGGTTTCGTTGTTGAGGGGTTGGCTGAGGCTGCCGGTGGCTTCGCCGCCGCCGGCTTGCTCCTGCTCTTCGCTCAGCAGCTGGGCCTGGCCATCGGCATCCACGCCGGCCAGGTCCCAGTCGCCAAGGCCAGCACAGCCCCACCACTGGGGTGCCAGTAGCACCATCCCCAGCGTGCAGCCGTAGGTGAGAGGGGTGAACGCGTGCTGGGCGCCTTCACCGCGCTGCCGCCAGTCGCTGGCAATGGCGCTGTGCCAGTGCGACCAGATGCTGAGCGGCAGCTCCTGCTGCAGCAGCTGCAACCAGGCCAGTTGATCCTGCAGTGGTGTGCGATCCAGGGCGGCCTGCAGTGCCCGTTGCGTTTGCTCACACGCGAGTTGGCTGCCTCTGCCGCTGAGCCATGAGCGGCGGCTGCCATGGCCATCGGCCACAACCAACACCTGCAGCAGCTCCCCCCGGGCCCGCAGTTGGCAGCCCAGGGAGGCGTCTTGACAGTCCTGGCCGCGGCGCTGATGGGCGGCCCCGATCACGCTGCAGCACAGCACCTCGCGCCAGCTAGGGGTCACCACACCAGGGGGCCCACGTCATCGCTGGGATCCAGCAGCGTGGGGGGCAGGTCGGGCAGCGGGATGTTGGTGCTGATGGCCTCGCCCCCGCTCACCTGGCTGGTGGGCATGGAGGCGGCCCCCACCACTGCGGTGGAGGCCCACTGGATGTATTGGGCCAAGGTGGTGGCATTGCTGGCCTCCAGCGGCCGCCTTGGGGATTTACCGCCGCCGCTGGGAGCGGGGCCGATGAACTGTTGCAGCACATCGAGATCGGCATCGTGGCCCATGGCGATGGCCAGGCGCACCGCCTTCTGGGCCCAGGGTTGCTGCATCAACAGGGCCAGTCCGGCATCGAAGTCATCGGTGGGCTGGCCATCGGAGATCAGCACCAGCACCGGCGGCAGGGCGCGGGCTTCCATCGGCGGGGAGTGCAGGGCCGCGGCCACCAGTTCCAGCGCTTGCCCCATGGCCGTGATGCCGCCCGCTTGCAGATCCCGCCAGTGCAGCTCCTGCACCGGTGTGGGGTCGCTCAGGTGCCAGGAGGCCTGATCGGCAAACTGCACCACCCGCACCAGCACCCTGGCCTCGGGGTTCTGGCGGGCCACGTCCGCCATCCCCGGCAGGGATTGACGGATGGCCTGGTTGAGGGCCTGCATCTTGCCCTGAGCGGCCATCGAGCCGGAGCAGTCGCAGAGATAAATGAAGTGCAGCGGCCGGTTGCTGAGCCGCACGTTGGGGAAGGGCATGGCTTACGGGTGCAGCGGAATGATCGCCCCGGCGTGGCTGTTGAGCTGCTGCAGGGCCGCGACATTACAGGTTTTGCCAGGGGCCAGCGCCAGGCTCTGGCCATTGCGCAGCCGCCCTTGCCAGGTGTGCTCGCTGAGGTTTTGCAGCCCCAGCAGGACGGGGTTGCTGGGGTGGGCCACCAGCTGGGCCAGGGGGGTCTGCAGCTGGGCGGCGCTGAGGCCATCGAAGTGATGGGGGTGCAGGCCATTGCCGGCGGCCGCCACCACCTGGCCCTGGGGGAGCTGCAGCTGGAGTGGCGCTGGCAGCAGGCCTTGGCAGGCCCAGCACTGGCTGGCCTGGTCTGCCTCGGCAAACACTTCCTGGCCGCAGTGGGGGCAGAGCTGGCGTTGATCGAGGCAGCGACTGATCGCTTGTTGCCACTGGCCGGTAAGGGGGCGCTGCTGTGGTTGGTGCAGGCCCCGGCCGAAGCACTGCTCAAACAGGCGTTGCAGCTCCCGTGGATAGATCGGCCAGGTGATCAAGGCCGCGGCATGTTCGCTGGGGTCGGGGCGGTTGTCGCTGCAATCGGGGTCAAAGATGAACAGGGCCTGCTCGCCATAGAGCTGGCGCCGGGCCGGTTCATCCAGGCAGCGGATCGCCAGCTCCTGCCGGCCGCGGAAGGGGTCGTGCCGGGTGAAGAGGCGAAACAGCAGCACCGCCAGTGAGAACAGGTCGCTGCTGGCGCTGGGCTTGGCCTGGCCCAGCAGCACCTCCGGGGCCATGAAGCCGGGGGTGCCCAGCACACTGCCGCCGCCGCGACCATCGATCTCCACGTTGTCGTTGTCGCAGATCAAGATGCGCCCCTGGCTGGGCTCCAGGAACAGGTTTCCCAGGGAGATGTCTTTGTAACAAAGGCCTTTGAGGTGGAGTTGATGGAAGCCATCCACCAGCTCAAAGCCGGCCTTGAGCACGTTCTGAAGGCTGATCTCGAGCTGCCCCGCGGCATGCTCATGGGACCCCACGAATGCGGCGGGCCGCAGCGGCATCAGATAACCAAAGCTGCCTTCTCCATGCCGGATCAGCGCCAGGCTGCTGGCGCTCGGCTCCAGCAGCACCAGGGGCCAGAGAAAGGCGCCGCTGGGGGGCGCGAGGCGGATGCTCTGCTGCAGCCGGGCTTTGAGCTGGGGGTCGCGCCGGATGCAGTTGGGGTAGTACCACTTCAGGGCCAGCTGATCGTGCGCAGCACTGCCCTCAAGCTGCACGGCATACACCTCGCCCTGGGTGCCACCGCCCAACCGCTGCAGGATCTGCAGCGGTTGGCTCAACCCTTGGAACTGCAGGCTGACGCCTTGGGGCAGCAGGCCCTGCATCACAGCGTGCTCCCTCCGCCCATCGCCTGGCGGATGCCATTGCGATGGGCCAGGGCGGTGCGACGGTTGGCAAAGCCATGGCGGATGGCGCGACCATCGCGCAGCACCAGCAGCAGCTGATGCTGCTGCCGTGAGCCCAGCACGATCCAGCCGGCCAGGGCCCCAAGTTGCAGCGGCCAAAACAGCAGCGGGAACGGCAGCAGCAGCAATCCCCCCAGGCAGAGCAGCAGCCACCAGCTGAAGATGTGGGGATGGTGGGGCAGGCTCTGCACCGCCGCCGAGAGGATCGCGGCCACCTCAACCGTTTCACCGTTCACATCGATCTGGCGCCTCACGGCGGCGCTGGGCGCCTCGCTCAGCTCGAACACCAGCCGGGGACCCTGCAGCCCAAGCCGGATTTCATCGCCGTGCTCCAACCGTTGGCATTGGCGCACCTGGCGGCCCTCCAGGAAGGTGCCATCACGGCTTTGCCAGTTGCACACCAGCCACCCCTTGGTGGGAGAGAGGCGCACCACGGCATGGTGGTCCGAAACCTCGGCATGGCTGGCCAAACAGAGGCGATTGCTGCTGGCCCGGCCGATGGTGAGCGGCTGCTTGGCATCGAGTTCAACGCTTTTGCGTCGGTCGCTGCTCAGCACCAGGCGTGCGCTGGCGTGGCTCATGGCTCGGAGCGGCGGCGGCGCCACCACAGCTGCCAGTCATCGCGCAGGTCGTTCCAGAGGCCGCCATCACCCTGGCGGTAGGGCACCACACGGCCTGGAAAGAGCAGGGCTTTACCGGCCAGCAGCAGGGCCAGCAGCACCATCAGCAGCAGCACCCAGCCGGGAATCGCGCCCACCCAGGTGTAGGCAAAGAAGGCCCTAACGGCATACACGCCGATCGTGAAGGCCAGCCAAAGCCGGAAGGGTTCCCAGGGGTCCCGCGGGCGCCGCAACAACGGGGGGAGCAAATCTGGGACTTAGCCTATGGCCCCTCTTGCTGCTGGGTCCTTGCGCTGCCGGCTTGTCGCCCCTGAGGTGATGGCGTGCTGGGGGGCGTTGGCCCGAGCCGCCAGCAGTGGCCCCCTGCGTGAGCGCCCGGCAGCCATCCGTGCGGCCCTGGGGCCATTGCGTCAGCGCCAGGCGCAGCTCGAGCTCTGGAGCGGCGGTGCCCTGCAGCATCAGTTGCTGCTGGAGGATCGCCGCTATCGCATTGGCCGCGATCCCAGCTGTGAGCTGCCCCTGGAGCTGGCCAGCCTCAGCCGCGTGCACGCCATTCTTGAGAAGCCGCGCCCCAGCGACCGCGAGTTCGCCCTCGAGGATTTCAACTCCAGCAACGGCCTCTTTCACCGTGATCGCCGCATTCGCTGGATTCAGCTGCGCCACGGTGATGCGGTGCGTTTGGGCTCGCCGCTGAAAGGGGAAGCCCCGGAGCTGCGTTACAGCCACCCCCGCAGCCCGCTTGAGCAGCTGGTGCATCTGCTGGGGGTGGCCGCGCTGGGGGGCTCGGCGCTGTTGGTGAGCAGCCTGCTGCTGGCCGCCAGCATCGGTGGTGGCTCCCGCATCCGTTCGATCGCTGGCCCGGTGAAGATCTATGCGGCCTCCGGCCAGCAGATTGATCTCAAGGAGGGGTCGGCCACGGCCCTGCCGTCGCTGCAGGCTTACCCCCTGCCCTTGCGCCAGGCCCTGCTGGCCTCGGAGGAGGCGCGCTTCGGCTGGAACAGCGGAATTGATCTGTTCGGCACCCTGCGTTCAGCCCTGCTGCGCTCCGGCGGTGGCAGTGGCCTCACCCAGCAGGTGGCACGCATGGTCTACCCGGAGGTGGGGCGCGATTTCAGCCTCACCCGCAAGTTGCGGGAGCTGTGGGTGAGTGTGCAGCTGGAGGTGGGCTTCAGCAAAAACGAGATCCTCAAGCTTTATCTCGATCGTGCCTATCTCGGTCTGGGCAGCGAGGGATTTGAGCAGGCGGCCCAGCTCTATTTCCGCCGTTCAGCGAGCGATCTCGATGTGGCGCAGGCCGCGTTTCTGGTGGGGCTGCTGCCGAGCCCCAACGGCTACAGCCCTTGCAACACGGCCGACCCTGGGGCGGGGCTGCAGCGGCGCAATCTGGTGTTGAAGCTGATGCATGAGCAGGGCTGGCTCACCGATCAGGGCCTGATCGATGCGCAGCGCCGTCCCCTCAACATCGATCCTTCGGCCTGCCGGGTGTCCAGCTTCAGCAGTTACCCCTTTTTCAGTGATTACGTGATCGGTGAGCTGGAGGGAGCCCGCTTTGGCCTCCAGCTCAGCCGTGCCGATGCCGCTGGCAATTACGCCGTGGTGAGCACGATCAACCCCAAGTTGCAGCGGTTGGCCGAGCAGCAGCTCAAGCGCTTTCTGGAGGGGCCGGCGGCCCAGGTGGGGCTCAGCCAGGGCGCCCTGATCACGCTTGAGATCACCAGCGGCGACATCCTGGCCTACGTGGGTGGCGGCGACTACAGCCGCTCCAGCTTTGATCGCGTGCAGGCCCTGCGGCAGCCCGGCTCCACGTTCAAGCTGTTTCCCTTCCTGGCGGGCCTGGCCGCCGGTGTGCAGGCCGATGATGCAATCGCCTGCACGCCCTTTGCCTACGTGGCTGGCTGCCGCCATGGCAGTGGCAGTGCTTCGGTGGCGGATGGGTTTGCCTTCTCCGAAAACGTGGTGGCCCTGCGGCTGGCCCAGCGCGCTGGATTTCCCGAGGTGCTGAAGCTGGCGCGGCGGTTGGGGATCTCCACTCCGCTTGATGCCGATGCCAACACCATGCTGGGCGGCCGCGAAACCTATCTCTATGAAATGGCCAGGGCCTATGCGGTGGTGGCCAATGGCGGGCGCTCGGTGCCCATGCACGGGGTGAGCCGCATCTACGACCTGGGCATCTGCCGCTCGGTGAAGGCCCTGGAGCACTGCCCGGAGCGCGGCGTCACCATTCCCATCGGCGAAGCGCCCCAGCAGCTGCTGCCCGCCGAGTTGGCCCGTCGCATGGATGCGTTGCTGGCGGATGTGGTGCAGCGGGGCACCGCACGGGCCGCGGCGCTGGTGCCCGATGCCCGCGGCAAAACCGGCACCACCAACAACGGTGTGGATGTCTTGTTCATCGGCTATTCACCCGCCAGCCAGTTGCTCACGGCCATCTGGATGGGCAACGACGACAACGCTCCAGCCGAAGCGGCCAGCGGGGCGCTGGTGGCGGAGCTGTGGGGGCGCTACATGCAGCAGGCCGTGGGCCTCAGGCCAGCAGCTGCTGCACACGGCTGATCAGGGCCCAGAGCAGGCCCAGCTGCAGACCCCAGATCCAGCTGCTGCTCAACAGCCGTTGGTAGGGCCGGCTGGTGTCGCCTGCCTGGCTGCGCGGCAGCTGCCAGGCCAGTTGCAGGGTGCCGTACACCAGCAGCAGCACCCAGGCGGGAATCACCAGGCCGAGGCAATCAAAGCTGAGCTCGCGCCATTGCAGCAGGCTCATGCCGCAGGCCAGGCCGATGATCGCGCTGATGGCGCCGGATGCACCACTCCAGCGCCGTTGCACGCCCCAATGGCTGGCGCACAACACCGCTGGAGCGAGGCAGGCCAGGCTCGTCAGGCAGTAGCGCAGCACCACATCTTGCAGCTGCAGGGGTGAGGCACCCAGCAGCACCAGGAGCAGCAGCAGATTCAGGCCGGCTTCGCCGCGGTGGCTGTGGATCCAGTTGTGGCTCAACCAGCGCCAGGCCTGCTGGGGGCGATCGGCCTGCTCGCTGAGCAGGCACCAGCGCTGGGGCAGGTGTGGGCAGGGGCCGAGGGCCAGCGCCTGCAGCACGCCCAGGGCCAGGGCCAGCACCACCCCGCCGCTCCAGCCCCAGGCTTCAAACAGGCTGCGATCGAGCTCCCCGCCGCACCAGCTGAACACCAGCGCTCCAGAGGCACTGAGGGCCAGCCCCGGTGCGATCCCCTTGAGGGTGGGCTTGAGCGCCTGCAGGGTTGCCGGCGTTCGTGGCTGGGTTGGGCGCTGCTGGCTCTGTTGCCGGTTGGTGGCGGGGCTGGGTGTGGCTGCGGGCGGCTCGGCCGATGGGGGCGCCGTCTCCGCCTGAACCCTCACACTGGTGGCAGCGCTGATCAGATCCAGCAGTTCCTGCAGCACCGCTGGGGCATAGGTGTGGCTGAGTTGGTTGCTGAGGCTGGCAATCGCGCTCTGCTGGGTGATCCCACGGCTGTGCAGCGCCTGCTGCAGCAAGGGCTGACTGGCGAGATCGCGCACGGCCCCCTTGAGCTGGTCGTTGGCGCCGAGGGCATCCACCAGTCGGTTGGCCACGGCACGGGGCTGGCGCATCGCGGCCGGCTCGTGCTCCAGCCAGCTGCGCAGCTGCAAGCCAAGGTCATGGCCAACTCCCATCGGGCTGTACGGCAGGGCAACAACAAAAAAAGCGCCCCAGTGGGGCGCTGTTGAGTCTGAACAAGAGCGTTGCGCTCAGTTCGCGCGAGTGGCTTGCAGGCGGGCACGGGCTTTTTGGAACGCCTGTTGCGCCTTGAGCTTGTCGGGGCTGTTGGGCTTGCCTTCGAAGCTGTCCCAGGTTTGCTGAGCGCTGCTCAGGTCCTGCTGAGCTTGCTCGGCATTGATGCTGCTGGCGGGTTCGGCGGCGTTCACGAGCACGTTCACTTCGTCCTCATCCACCTCAGCGAAACCACCCATCAGAGCGATGGCGGTCCAGCTGTTGCCTTCACGCAGGCGCAGCACACCAACATCCAGGGCGGTCAGCAGGGACACGTGACCAGGCAGCACACCGAGCTGGCCGGTGGTGCTGGGCAGGATCACCTCGTCCGCCTGACCGTCGAACACGTTCTGATCGGGGCAGAGCACCCGCAGGGTCAGAGCCATGGTTTAAACCTCAGTTGAAGGGGGACAGAGGGGATCAACCCTTGGCTTCGGAGCGGATCTTCTCAGCCTTGGCCTTCACCTGGTCGATGTTGCCAACCAGATAGAAGGAGGCCTCGGGCAGATCATCGAGCTCACCGGCGAGGATCATCTGGAAGCCCTTGATGGTTTCCTCGAGCTTCACGTACTGGCCGGCCATACCGGTGAAGATCTCAGCCACGAAGAAGGGCTGGGACAGGAACTTCTCCACCTTGCGGGCGCGGTCCACAGTCAGACGGTCCTCTTCGGAGAGTTCGTCGAGACCCAGAATCGCGATGATGTCCTGGAGCTCCTTGTAGCGCTGCAGGGTGGACTGCACAGCACGGGCAGTGCGGTAGTGCTCGTCACCCACAACGGCGGGCTGGAGCATGGTGCT
>JAYKIT010000058.1:0-3145 GCA_035285765.1 Synechococcus sp.
GCCCTGCCGACTCGCAACTCCACGCTTCCCTCCCCATGAACAAAGCTGATCTGGTGAATCTGGTGGCTGCTCGCACCGAGCTCACCAAGACCGATGTCTCCCTGGTGGTGGATGCCGCCATCGAGACGATCATCGACTCCGTTGTTGAAGGCAAAAAGGTGTCGATCCTCGGCTTCGGTTCCTTCGAGTCACGCGAGCGCTCTGCCCGTCAGGGCCTCAACCCCAAAACCGGCGAAAAGATTGCCATCCCCGCAAAGAAGGTGCCCGCCTTCACTGCCGGCAAGATGTTCAAAGATCGCGTGCAGGGCTGATCCCCACGGGTGACCACCCCTGTTGCAACCAAGCTGAATCAAGCGCTTCCCGCCCATCTGCGGGAGGCGCTTTTTGCTGCCCAGGCCCAACGCGAGCGGCAGCTCTGCGGCCGCTATGCCCCCACCCCCAGTGGACCGTTGCATCGCGGCAACCTGCGCACGGCCCTGCTCTCCTGGCTGCAGGCGCGCCTGAGCGGAGCGCAATGGCTTCTGCGCATCGATGATCTCGACACCCCCCGCCTGCGGCCTGGCGCTGAAGCTTCAGCCCTGGCTGATCTGCAGTGGCTGGGGCTCAGCTGGGATGGGGAGCCCCTGCGCCAGAGCCGCCGCCGCGGGCTCTACAACGCCTTGCTCTCGGCCCTGCGGCGCAGCGGGTTGGTGTACCCGTGCCACTGCAGCCGCCGCATGTTGGCTGATGTCTCGGCCCCCCATGGCGCTTGGCCCCTCTATCCCGGCAGCTGCCGCGATCAGCCGGCCGATTGGCGCGCGCGCCAGGGGCGCTGGCCCAGCTGGCGCCTGCGGCTGGGGCCCGGTGAGCTCCACTGGCCTGAGGCGGGCTGCTGCCCCTGCCGGCTCGATGGCCCCAGCGAAGTGGGGGATGTGGTGCTGCGCCGGGCCGATGGCTTTTTGGCCTATCACCTGGCCACGGCGGTGGATGAGCTCTGGTGCGGAATCACCACGGTGGTGCGCGGCGAGGATCTGTGGGTGTCCACGGCGCCGCAGGTGGCGTTGATGCAGTTGCTGGGCTGTGAGCCCCCCAGCTATTGGCACGTGCCGCTGGTGCGGGATGCCAATGGCGCGCGGCTGGCCAAGCGGGAGGGGTCTGAAGGCTTGCGGGCCTGGCGTCACCAGGGGGGCAGCGCTGAGCAGCTGATCGGCGCGTGGGCCGCCGATTGTGGCTGGGTAGGGCCAGGCCAGGCTCTCTCAGCAGAGGAGCTGTTGCAGGAGCTGCGGCAGGGCCTCCAGCGCACCCTTGAGACAAGTGCGGCCCAGGGGCCGCTCGCGATCCCACTGGGCTGAAAAAATCTTGCTGTTAAAGGGAATTCTTAAGGAATAGTTCGGGATCGCAGCGGCCTGAATTCTTCACACTGGGATCATTAAGACAGCCCCGTAATGCGTCCCTCAGCTCCCGGTTTGACCGCCGCTGCACGTCCTGCTCGCTGCACCTCCTGCGGTGGCAGCGGCGTGCTGCGTCAGGGTTCAGATGATTGCAGCACCTGTCTGCATTGTTTGGGGCTGGGCTCGCTCCAGCCCCGGGAATCGCTCAGCGCAGCAGTCTTCAGCGCTTCGTCTTCTGCCGGTAGATGAACAATCCGGTGACCACCACCACCACGGCCAGGGGCGCAGCGGTGAGCAGCAGCAGGATCACGGAGGTCCAGTCGGTGTACATGGGAGGGGCATTCAAGGCTCGAACGCGCACCATTGTGGGGCTTGTGTTCCTTGTTGTGCTGGCGGCCCTGCCAGTTCGGGCGGGGGTGGAATTCAACAACTGCACCACGGGGCCTGACGGCAGCATCACCTGCAACACCGAGCCCACTGGCAACACCCTCACCGATGAGATCGAGGCTCGCTATGGCCTTGAGGAGCAGGCCAGCCCCGGTTGGAGTGAGTTCAATCCCGATGAGGGATTTGATCAGGATTTCGGCGACAACGGCACCTGAGTGATGCTCCCCACCGGCTGGCGCCGGTGATCCAGCTGCAGGCGCCAGGTGGGCAGCAGGGGGGTGTGCAGCAGCGGCCCGAAGCACTGATCCGGCGGCAGGCAGCTGTAGTAGCGCTGCATCATGGCGGCCACCGCATCGGCGGACAGGGCGCCGCCGCCGCTGCGGCGTTGGCGGGCTTCGGCTTGCAGGCGCCAGCGCAGCACATGCTTGTGGCTGGGGGGCAGCAGGATCAACAGCCCATCCAGCCGCTGCCAGATTGCCTGATATGTCTCCAGCGCCTGGTGGCCGCGGCTGCCCACACACCACCCCTCCAGCAGCAGCAGCTCACCTGCAACCGCCTGATCCCGCACGCGATCGCCGGCACCGCCCACCAGGGTTTTGTCGAACCGTGGCACCAGGGTGCGGCCCGTTTGACGGAATTCATCCAGCAGCTGGGCCAGCCTCGGCAGGTCATGGCTGCCCGGAAGTCCACGCTGGTGCTGTTGCAGCTGGGGCTGGGGCCAGTAGAGATCATCAATCGAAACGGCCACCACCTCAGGCCCCAGCTGGCGGCTGAGCCAACTCTTGCCGCTCCCTGGTGGGGCGCAGAGGCCCAGCAGCTTGGCCCCCTCGCGTTGCCGCTGCTGGCACCAATTCGTGAGTAGCGGCAGTGCGGTGGAGTTCATGGCTGCAGCAAAGCTGACAGCAGGGTGTCGCTGCTGAAGCCATCCACACCGATCAGCTTCTGGCGGCTGCTGTCCCCTTTGAGAATGTGCACGGCCGAGCGGGGCACCCCCAGGCGCTTGGCCAGCCATTGGATCAGCGCTTGATTGGCCTGACCTTCCACCGCTGCGGCTCGCAGTTTGATCACCAGCACCCCATCGCGCTGGCCCGCCACCGCATCACAGCTGCTGCGCGGCAGCACGCGAATGGCCAGCCCCGCCTGCGCCATCCCACTCAATCCAGCACCGTGAGCCGGGTGATGCCGTGGCGGCGCACCGCAGCAGCCAGGCTCTCGAGTTGTTGGCGATCGGGGATGCAGATGCAGCCCACCCCTGGATAGCAGTTGTGGATGCCCAGGGCGCTGCGGCTGGTGGCAAACAGCGGATCAAGCTGCAGCCAGAGGTCGCTGCCCCAGGGTTCCGGCTGGCCCAGCTTGTAGCGGCCTTTGGGGAGTGGGGAGCCATTGCC
>JAYKIT010000059.1:0-5395 GCA_035285765.1 Synechococcus sp.
GTGGTGAACTGGCCCAGGCCAGTCCAGCCCGACCAGCCCAGGTAGACCGCCAGGGCCAGGCTCAGCAGGCCAAGGATCAGGCTGCTGCGCGCTTCGATGAACTGCTTACCGGCCTCCAGCCAGGGCTGCACCAGCTGGCGGTTGATGATCAGCAGGGCAATCGGCAACAGCAGCAGGCTGCTGCTGATCAGGCTGAAGTAGGCGATCAAGCCGATTTCCGTGGCTTGCTGGTGATGGCCCCCCTGCACCAGGGCGGCCCCCTTGGCCAGCAGGAACAGGTTGTCGGGGCTGAGCAGCAGCGTGGCGGGTGCCACCAGCATCATCAGGGCCAGGGGCAGTTGCCCCACCTTGGCCAGCTTGTTGATCCAGCTGTTCTGCAGATCCTCATAGCCCTTGGGTTTGGGATCCAGTTCGCGGATGCCCAGGGCCAACAGGGCGCCAGCTGCCACCAGATCAAGCCCCACCTGGTGCACCCCACCTTTTTCCATCGAGAGGGTGAGCCCCTTGCCCACGGTCACCAGCAGGGCGACGGCAAGGCTGTTGGTGAGGAACCAGGCGCTGCTGAACAGGCTCGATTTCAGCAGCGGCGCCGTGCCCAGCAGCAGCAGCAGCACCAGGGCGATATCCAGGGGGCTGAGGGCCACGGCAAAGCCGCAGGCGGTGAGCTCGGTGAGCGTGCGGGTCAGCGGCATGGGGCGTTCCAGCGCATCAGAGCGCGATTTTCGCGCTCGAATCCCAGCACGCTGGTGGTGGCGGTGCCAAGGATCAGGTGGCGGCCCCCTTGGGCCCCCTGGCCAATCCAGGTGCCCGCCAGGCTGCGCAGCAGGTGGCCATGGGCGAACAGGGCCACCTGGCCATCGCAGGCCAGCAGTCGCTCGATCAGGCGCTCACAGCGGCGGGTCACGGCATCGGCGTTCTCCCCATCAGGGCAGCCGTGGCTCCAGACCGTCCAATCGGGCACGCTCTGGCGGATCTCGGCGGTGGTGATGCCTTCGTAGCGGCCGTAATCCCACTCGCGCAGGTCGTCGAGTTGCTCGGCTTGATCGGCCAGCCCCGCTAGCTCACAGGTGCGCTTGGCCCGCTGCAGTGGGCTCACCCACACCCGGCTGAACACCTGTTGGGCCACTTCCGGTGCCAGGGCCCGGGCTTCCTGCTCCCCCTCGGGCAACAGAGGGATGTCGCTGCTGCCGGTGTGGCGCCCATTGCGGCTCCACTCGGTGGCGCCATGGCGCAACAGCCAGATCGCAGTGGGGGGAGCCATTGGCTGGCCTCATGGCGTCAGCTGAAGGCTATGGAGCGCTTCTTGCCCTGGGGTTAACAACCGGTTGGCTGCGGCGTAGATCGGGGCGGATTTCAAACCAATCCGCTCCGGTGGCGGCCACACGGCTGGCCAGTAGCGAGGCCACCCGCGCCCCTGGAGGACCGTTTTCACACCACACCCGCAGGGCGATCAGTTGCTGCTCGCTGCCCTCGGCCTGCACTTCCACGCTGCCATCGCTGCAGTTGCGCACCCAGCCGGAGAGGCCCAACTCCCGGGCCATGGCGCTGCAGGCTGTGCGGAATCCCACCCCTTGCACCTGACCACGCACCAGGTAGCGCCAACGCTCCTGCATGCTGAAATCTGAGGCCCGCAGCCGATCGCTGTGGCCCTGGTTTACGAGGCCATTGCGGCTTGAGCGGCGCGCCCAAACCGCCGGGCTATCGAAGGGCATCCACCCCACTGGAGGTGAAGCCAACTTGCGTGAATTGCGCTGTCTGACCATCCCTCAACTGTAGTCATCACGCCCCACCCCTCCAAGTGCCACAACGCCTGTTGCTTTCTGGTGGGGTCATAGGGCTCTAATTGCCAGCGATGAAATTCATGGCCGCGCAGCTGTTCGCCGCGGCGCAGCAGCAGTCCATCGGTTAGCGCGGTGGCGCGTCGGTACCCCAGGCTGAGGGCACCGCGGCGGGCACTCAGTGGCAGCAGGCCCGCCATGGCATGCCGCTGGCCATCGCGATCCTCCAGCTGCTCCCCCAGCAGCAGCAGGCCGCCGCATTCGGCATAGATCGGCCGGCCGGCCTGGCCATGGGCCCGGAGGGCCTCCAGGCTGCGCCGGCACGCGCTCAGCTCGGCGGCGTGCAGTTCGGGGTAGCCCCCTGGCAGCACCACGGCGGCGGTGTCAGGGGGCAGGGGTTGGTCCTGCAGCGGTGCCCACCACTGCACCGTGCAGCCCAGGTGCTGCAGGGATTCAGCCAGCTCCGGGTAGCAGAAATGAAAGGCCTGATCACGGGCGATGGCCACCACGGCTCCATGGGGTTCAGCGGCCGGACCCAGCTGCAGCAGGGGGGAATCCAGCGTTGGCTGCGGCGCGACCTGCAACAGCGGCAGCAGCTGGTCGAGCTGCAGCCACTGGGGCGCCAGTTGGGCCAGTTGCTGCAGTCGCTGCGGCCAATCCGGCAGGTCTTGGGGCGGCAGCAGCCCCAGGTGGCGGCTGGGCAGTTCCAGGGCTGGATGGCGCGGCAGCACCCCGAGCAGGGGCATGCCGATGGCCGCCAGGCTTTCACTGAGCAGTTGCTGATGCCGCGGTGTTGACACACCGTTGAGCACCACGCCGGCGATCTGCAGCTCGGGGTCGTGATCGCGGAAGCCCCGCACCAGGGCGGCCAGGGAGCCCGCCTGACGGCTGGCTTCCACCACCAGCAGCACGGGCAGGTTCAGGCTTTTGGCCACGGCAGCGCTGCTGCCCTCAGGGCTGGGGCCCAATCCATCAAAGAGCCCCATCACCCCTTCCACCAGGGCCAGGGGGTGCTGTTGGCTCCACCAGCGGAAGCTGCGCTGCACCCAGGCCTGATCACAGAGCAGTAGATCCAAGTTGCGGCAGGGGCGTCCGCTGGCCTGGCTCAGCAGTTGGGGATCGAGGTAATCCGGGCCCACCTTGAAGGTCTGCAGGCCGAGGCCGCGCTCTGCGGCCACGGCGGCCAGCAGCAGTGACACCAGGGTTTTGCCGCTGCCGCTGCACGGCGCTGCGATCAGAAGGCTCAAACCCGCGGGCGCTCAACGCGGCAGCAGTCTGGATGCCAGGGGGACACAAGCCGCCAGCAGCGGGTTGGTGCTGTCGTGGCCGCCGCGCAGGGTGCGCGACACCTCCCGCTGCACCGATTCGATCGTGGAGACCACCACCTCCTCCACCAGCTCGAGCTGGGCCATGCCGCCAGCCTCCAGGCGCATGCAGCCGCCGGTTTCACCGCAGAGGATCACGCACAGGGGTTGGCGCTGCTCGGGTTTGCAGATCATCCGCAGCCCCACCAGGCTGCCGGGATGGGTGCTGGCTTCACCCACTGGCACCGGGTTCTGGCGGAACTGCACGGCCACGCCATCGGGCCGGCGGAAGTTTGCAGCGATGCCATCACCATCAACACTGCCGCTGTGCTCGAGGCTCCAGCCGAGGCGATCGGCGATCCAGGCCGCCATCAACAGCCCCTGCACCGGTTGGTGCCCCTGCACATCGATGTCGAGCTGCACCACATGGGCCAGGGCATCGCGGCGTTCCGGGTGATCGAACACCATCGCCAGGTTCTCGCGCCAGCTCAGCAGGCGGTACCAGTTCAGATCGCTGATGGCCTGGCCGCTGGCGGCTCGCTCGCAGAGCACATCCAGGGCCCGGGCCGGGGATCCCATGGCGGTGTCCACGATCAGGCGCCGGGGGGCCTGGCTGATGCCCTCAAACAGCTGGGGCGCTTCATCGAGGGCGCCGTTCCACCACACCCAGCAGGGCAATTCCGTGGGGATCAGCGGATTCACCATGCCCAGCCCCTGCTCCAGGGCCCCCATCCCACCGCGCATCACCACCACATCCCCGCACACCGCCGTGACCGGACCTTCCTCCGGCAGGGGGCAATAGGCCGCCACCAGAGTTTCCAGGCTCTTGTGCCCATCGAGGGTGGGGGCCAGGGTGATCAGTCGCCGGGGCTGATGGCGGCTGATGGCTGGATCCACATGCTGACCGCGCAGATCCTCCGCGCTGCAGCCACCGGGCAGTTGGCCCAGCTGCCAGGCCAGTTCCGGTGCCAGCGGTGAGGTGGAGGGGGGCAGGTCGCAGTCGGGGGTGGCTTTGCGGGCCGCCTGCAGCAGCTCCGGTCGTTCGAGCCCCGTGATGGGGCCATCGAGCCGCCCCAAACGGATCAGTTGTTGTTCGATCCAGGAGGGTTGCCAGACCAGCAGTGAGAAGGTTGCAGCGCCATTGGCATGGTCTTGATCCCCACTCCAGAGGCGGCCGAGGTAATCGGCCACATCCTGGGGGGGCAGTTCCAGCGGAGCCTGCAGGGTGAGCTGAGGAGCCATGGTGTTGCGCGATCGCGGGTGATGGTTCGGATGCGTGGGGGGGCGTTCAGGGGCGACGCCAGAGCAGGCCGTCCCGGGCCAGGAGGCCATCGGCGGCAGCAGGGCCCCAGGTACGGGCTTCGTAGGGATAAACCGGCAGTTGCCAGGGCTGCTGCTCGATCAGCTCCACCAAGGGGGTGTAGAGCCGCCAGGCGGCCTCCACCTCATCGCTGCGGGTGAACAGGGTCGGGTCCGAGAGCATGGCATCGGCCAGCAGCCGCACATACCCCTCATCGGAGGGTTCGCCGAAGGATTCGTCGTAGGAGAAATCCATGTCCACCGGTCGGCTGCGCATGCCGGAGCCGGGAGCCTTCACCTCAAAGCGGAAATCAGCCCCCTCATTGGGCTGGATCCGCAGGATCAGCTGGTTGGCTCCTGGGGTGCCGCCGCCGGAGGAGTCGAACAGGTGCACCGGCGCCTCCTTGAAGGTGAGCACCACCTCGCTGAGGCGCTTGGGCATGCGCTTGCCCGTGCGCACGTAGAAGGGCACCCCCTGCCAGCGCCAGTTGTCGATGAACAGCTTCATCGCCACATAGGTTTCGGTGGTGCTGTTGGGATCCACCCCCGGCTCCTGGCGGTAGCCCGCCAGAGGGGCCGAGCTGGTGCCACCGGGACCGTACTGGCCGCGGACGCAGCACTTCCAGGGCTCGGCCTCATCAGCCAGGCGTGCCGCCTGCAGCACCTTGGCCTTCTCGTTGCGGATCGCCTCGGGGTCGTAACGGCCTGGGGTTTCCATGGCCGTGAGCGCCAGCATCTGGGTCAGGTGGTTCTGCACCATGTCGCGCAGAGCTCCGGAGGTTTCGTAGTAGCCGGCCCGCTCCTCCACGCCCACCGTTTCGGCGGCGGTGATCTGAACACTGGAGATGTAATTCCGATTCCAGATCGGCTCGAAAATGGTGTTGGCAAAGCGCAGCACCATGATGTTCTGCACCGTCTCCTTGCCCAGGTAGTGGTCGATGCGGAAGATCTGCTTCTCCTGGCCGCAGGCCTGCACCACCTTGTTGAGCGCCTGGGCGCTGCTGTAGTCGCGGC
>JAYKIT010000060.1:0-10074 GCA_035285765.1 Synechococcus sp.
CTGAACAGCAACTGAAAGCATTTCTGGAGAAACTCCAAGGTGATTCTGCCATGCAATCAAAACTAAAAGCAGCTGCTAATTCTGATGCTGTAATGGCGATTGCTGAGCAGGCTGGATTTGTGATTTCCGTTGATACCCTTAAGCAGCCTCAACCCAAATTATCAGAAGAGGAGTTGGAAGGTGTAACTGGAGGAGTTTTAACTATAGCGGCTTTTGTATGGGGAGGTTTAGCTGTTGCAACTAAAGGGGATGTGCTAGGAGTGCCTTGGTGTAAAGCATGAGTTTTTAGGCTCCTTTCTCTGCAGCTTCCCCCCCCCCCCCAAAAAAAAAAGTCCCTGCGGTTTAAGGGTTTTTATTTTCAAAAACCCAGTCACAGCAATGCTTTTGAGCTCACCACAGCTTCACCGCAACACCGAGTGGGCCTCGCCACTGCTGCACAGGGGATTCCAAGAAATGGGTGTGATCTTGAAGGTGTCGAAGGGGACAACCCCAGAGAGATCACTCACACTCGTTCATTGGGAGTCAATCAATGATCAATCGGGCTTTGGATGTTGAAGTCATCACTGATGATGATTTGAAGATTGCGTCTGGAGGTGGAACCCACCTTGAAAATCTGACGGACAACACCGCCGGTAGGATCCGCCGCACTGACACGAAGCTCAGCGTGCTTGCATTTCTTGGCCCCCCTGAGTTTGCGGGCATTTCTTGAATCCTTCCATTCCTGCCCCGCTTTCGCGGGGCTTTTCAATGCCGGTCGCCCAGTTGTTGCTGTCAGCGGCTTCTGTTCACCTGTTCTTCAGCGGAACCCTGATCTTCCTTCACCACAGCTGCACAGGCTATTTCAAGCAATGGATGTGACCCTGATGGTGTCGAAGGGGGCATCCCTTGCGGCTTTCCATGGGATGAATGGCTGGCTTGATATCAATGGCGTGATGATGCCATGAGCTTTGTCATGATGGCCCGGGGGCAATCCACGGTGCTGTTGCATTGGAGGGTTTGTTGCCATGGTTGGTGAAGCTGATCAAGGGCAGCGATGGAGCTTCGCCGCGATCTCGGGTTAAGAAGCCTCACGTTGACCGTGGTGACCGGCACCATCGGCTCGGGTTGGTTGTTTGCCTCGTATTTCTCGGCCCAAAGCGCAGGTGCTGCCAGCCTGCCGGCTTGGCTGATTGGTGGTGCGATCGCCTTTGTGTTGGCGCTGGTGTTCGCTGAACTCGGCTCGCGCATCAATAGGTCGGGCGCCTTGGCGCAGATTCCTCTGCTGAGCCATGGGCGCCTTTCGGGGTTCATCGGCGGTTGGAGCACCTTGATCACCTACCTCTGCGTGCCAACCATTGAGCTGTTGGCGATGATCGACTACCTCGCCAGCAGTGTGCCCTGGCTCACCAAGGATTCCAGCGGTGTTCAAGTGCTCAGTGGCTTGGGTTTGGCGGTTGCCCTTGGCCAGTCTGGCCCGTTGGATTGAATCAATCACGATCTGGAAATTGATCGTGCCGGTGCTGGTGGCTGTTGTGTTGATAGCCCTCAGCCGCCACTGGGGCAATCTCAGCGTTCCTGTGGCAATTCCTGCCGCCCATGGCACCGGCGCCGGTGTGCTGGCCGCCGTTGGCAGTGGTGGGATTTTGTTCTCCCTCTTGGGCTTTCGGACCGCCGCTGATTTGGCCGGTGAGGTGCGCAACCCGCAGCGCAATGTGCCACTGGCGATCGCATTTGGCCTGGGCATCAGCCTGCTGATTTATCTGCTGCTGCAGCTTTCGTTTCTGCTGAGCGTGCCGCCGTCGCTACTCACCGGTGGCTGGTCTCAGCTCAGCCTCACGCAGCACGGCGGGCCTTTGGCCGCGCTCGCCATCGGCCTTGGCTTGGGGTGGATGGTGGTGATCCTGCTGATTGATGCTGCCCTCTCCCCCAGTGCCACGGCCATGGCCTATCTGGGCGTGTCGGCACGGATCAGTTGGATGATGGGCCGATGCCGGCTGTTGCCCAAACCCTTTGGTCACACCAATCGCCGCGGTGTTCCTGATGTGTCGATCATCGCCAGCTTGGTGATTGGCTCGGCGATGTTGCTCATTGGCAGTGGTTGGCAACAGGTGGTGTCGTTTTTAACGGCAGCTCAGATGATTGCTTTGGCCATGGGGCCCCCCAGTCTGCTAGCGCTGCGCCGGCAACTCCCCAACGAAACAGGCCACTTCGCGGTGCCCTGGGGAACGGCAATCTCTGCGTTGGCCTTCGTAGCTGCCAGTTGGACCACGATGTGGTGCGGGCGGGTGGCGCTGCAGGGGGCTGTGCTGGTGATTGGGATCCCCAGCCTGATCTACGCCCTTTACTGCTGGTGGCGTGGGGCAGCCATCGAGATGCGCTCCGGTGCTTGGTGGGGGTTGTATTTGGGTGTGTTGATGCTGGACCTGGAGCTTTTCAGTCCTGGTCAGCCCTATGAGCTCGGCTCCATTGCCCATCTGCTCGTGCTGGCCGGGCTATCGCTGTTGGTGCTGCCCATCGCCGTACGCACCGCTCTCCCCCAGGTTTCCCCTGAGGCCCTGACCAATAGGCTCGACCCATGAACCTCGACGACTTCCGCGGGCTGCGCACAGCCCCCGAGCTCTCTGCGCCAGAGCGTGCTGCCCTGATCACTGAGTTGAAGCAGCGGATGGGAACCTGCGAATGGTTCACCGTGGGCGTGATGGCTGCCAGCGCTGAGCAGGCCATGACGGCCCTGCGCCAGCTTGAGGCGAGCCTGGGGTGGGATGCCCTCAGCCTTGGTGGTGAGCCGTTGCCGGATGGTGGCGTGTTCCTCAAGGGCAACCAACGCACGGGCATGGCGATGGTGCGCGCGGAAGCTGGTCTGGGGCTTGGAATCCTGATCAGTGGCCAGGCTCCCAGCAACCCCAGTGCCGAAGACACCTGGGGGCCGTTGCCATTGGATCTGTTCGCTTGATCAGGCGGCTGTGCTGCTCTCCAGGCTGGTGGTGAAGTCTTCAAACGCCTGCTTGAGCCGATCCAGTGGCGATGGAGCCATGGGCGCCTCCTGTTGTGTTTGGGCGGCGTAATGGTGCAGCAGCTCCGGTAGCGGCTCCAGCAGTGAAGCCACGGCGCTTTTGAACACCACCAGGCTTTGCTGACTGGTGACACCCTCGAGAAACGGGCTGAGTGTCCAGTCGGGATGCTGTTGATCGCAACCCAGCGGTTGGGCCGTCACCTTCAGCGGGCGCAGCAGTTGAAATGCCGGTGCCCCATCGGCATCACTGGTGTGGCGCAGGCGGGCGATCAGCAGCTCGCCGCTGCTCATCAAAATCAGGCGGATGGTGCCCTCCGCCAGCAGCGGCAGCAGCTCCTGTGGGGGCTCAATCGCTGCAGGCCCTGCCGGAGCTTGGCTTGTGAGAGCCCGCGCTGCTCCGCTGCCGTTCACCCCCTGAACCACCGGACCCGGCATGGCAGCGCTCCGTTCTGTGACGAATCGTATCGGCACTGGCGGGGCCGGGGCGGAGAGGCCAGGGGTTGAATGCGTACCCTATGAGGCTCTTCTGACCTTCCCATGGCTCTCGAGAACCTGCGCATCGCCTCACGACGCAGTCAGCTGGCCATGGTTCAAACCGAGTGGGTGCGTGATGAGCTTGCCAAGGCCCACAGCGGTTTAGAGATCAGTATCGAAGCCATGGCCACCCAGGGCGACAAGATCCTGGATGTAGCCCTGGCCAAGATTGGCGATAAGGGGCTCTTCACCAAGGAGCTGGAAGCTCAGATGCTGGTGAATCGTGCTGATATCGCCGTTCACAGCCTCAAGGATCTGCCCACCAACCTGCCGGAGGGCTTGATGTTGGGCTGCGTCACCGAGCGTGAGGATCCCGCCGATGCCCTGGTGATGCACGCCAAAAACAAAGACAAGAGCCTCGCCACCCTGCCGGAGGGCAGCGTGGTGGGCACCAGCTCCCTGCGTCGCCTGGCCCAGTTGCGCCATCACTATCCGCACCTCACGTTCAAAGACGTGCGCGGCAACGTGATCACCCGTCTGGAGAAGCTGGATTCCGGTCAGTTCGATTGCTTGATCCTTGCCGCCGCTGGCCTTGGTCGTTTGGGGCTCGGTGAGCGCATCCACGAACTGATTGATCCATCCATTTCCCTGCACGCCGTGGGCCAGGGGGCCCTGGGCATTGAATGTCGCGAGGGGGATGCCGAGGTGCTGGCCACCATCAAGGTGCTGGAGCACCGCCCCACCGCCCTGCGCTGCCTGGCGGAGCGTTCATTCCTGCGCAGCCTCGAGGGGGGCTGCCAGGTTCCCATCGGTGTGAACAGCCGTTTGGAAGGCAGCGAGTTGGTGCTCACCGGCATGGTGGCCAGCCTCGATGGTCTTCAGCTCGTGCGCGATGAGGTTCGCGGCCCCCAGGAGGATCCTGAGGCGATTGGCATTCAGTTGGCCGAGCTGCTGCGCTCCCAGGGCGCTGGTGAGATCCTGGCCAAGATCTTCGCTGAAGTTCGCCCCGAGGCCTGAGGGTGACCGCGCTGCAGGAGCTGCGGGATTACCTGCAGCAGACCCGGCTGCTGGGCTCGATCAGCAGCACGCTCTATTTCGATCAGAACACGGTGATGCCGCCTGCAGCGGCCCCCTGGCGCGGTGAGCAGCTCGCTTTGCTGGCCTGTCAGCTGCACGAGCGTCAAACCAGTGCCCACTACGGCCAGTTGTTGGAGGCGGCAGAAGCCGAGCTGCCCGCTGAGGCCACGGCTGAAAGCCAGCGCAATCTGCAGCTGCTGCGGCTTGAGCTGGAGCGCTCCCGCTGCCTGGATCCCGCCCTGGTGAAAGCCCTCACCCGGGCCCAGTCCCATGGCAATGCGGTGTGGCAAGAGGCCCGCCGCAGCAACGACTTCGCCAGTTTTGCGCCGGCGTTGCAGCAGTTGATCAACCTCCGCCAGGAGCAGGCTGCCCAGCTCCGCAGCGCAGAGCCGGCCGGTCGCAGCCCCTGGGAAATCCTGGCTCAACCGTTTGAGCCGGAGGTGAGCAAGCAACGGCTCGATCAGTTGTTCACGCCCCTCAAAGCGCAGCTGCCCCCGTTGCTCGAGCGGGTGATGCGCCAGCCCCCCTCAGCAGCGGCAGCGCCGGAGCTCAGTGCTGCTCAACAGGATCAGCTCTGCGCTGAATTGCTGCGCAGCTGGGGCTATGACCCCCAGCGCTGCCACGCCTCCCGCTCCGCCCATCCCTTTTCCAGCACCCTGGGCCCCAACGATTTCCGCATCACCACCCGGGTGGTGGAGGGTCAGCCCTTTTCCTGCTTCCTGGCCGCTGCCCATGAATGGGGCCATTCGCTTTACGAGCAGGGGTTGCCGCGCGATCAGCCCCAGTGCTTCCCCTGGCCCCTGGGGGATGCCACCTCGATGGGGGTGCATGAATCCCAGTCGCTGTTCTGGGAGTGCCGTGTCACCCGCAGCCAGGCCTTTGCCAGCCGTTGGCATCAACGGTTTGTGCAGGCCCTGGGTGTGGATTGCTGGGGCCATGCCGATGGTTTTTGGCGTGCGCTCAACCCGATGCGCCCGGGGTTCATTCGGGTGGAGGCTGATGAGCTCGGTTATTGCCTCCACATCGTGCTGCGTTACGAGTTGGAGCTGGCCCTCCTGGAGGGTGGGCTGCCTGTGGAGGAGCTGCCGGAGCAGTGGAATCAGCGCTTTGAGCAGCTGTTCGGCCAGCGCCCCCCCAGCGACCGCGAGGGCTGCCTCCAAGACATCCACTGGGCGGAGGGCATGTTTGGCTACTTCCCCTCCTATGCCCTGGGTCATCTCATCAGTGCCCAGCTCAGTGAGGCCATGGCGGCAGACCTGGGCCCCTTGCCGGCGTTGATCGCAGCAGGTGAGGAGCAGCTGCTGCGGCAGTGGTTGGCCCAGCGTGTGTGGCCCCTGGGCCGCTCAGTCAATGCGGAGCAACTGGTGCAGCAGGTGAGTGGCCGGCCCCTGAGCGCAGAACCCTTCCTCACCTACCTCCACGACAAGTTGGATCGCTTGCTGGTGCCCACAGCGGTGTGATCTGCTAGCGCCCCTGCAGCGGTTGATCCAGCCGCTGCTGACCCAGCTGTTGCAGCAGCTGCATGGGCTCTTGGGATAACTGCCCTGTGGTCAGGAGTTGTTCCAGTTCAGCCGCCCGTTGCAGCACTGCCCGGTAGGCCTGGCCGTGGGCCTCTGGCTCAAGCCGGCCCACGTAGGCTTTGGCCCGGCCACCGGGTTGAAGCTCGCCTGTGGGGCTGAGCCCAAGGCCGAGCCGAAACAGGTCTGCCTCAAAGCGGCCCAGGGAGGCGAGCATGCCGGCGGCATCGGCGAGCAGTTCGTCGTAGAGGTTGATGCGCATCTCCCCCAGCAGCCGGGTGCAGGCGATGTGGGTGAGTTCATGCTCCAGGCGCCAGCGATGGGAGCTTTGCAGCCACTGCTGCTCATCGCGTTGGCCTGGCACCAATGCAGCTGGCAGGGAGCTGTAGGGGGCCTGATGCAGGATCAACAGCTGAGCGCGAGCGCTGCGATCCACCTCGCGAATCAGGCCCCAGTTGATCAGTCCGGCAATGGCCTGGGCGTGCACGCTCGGCTGTAGATCCACCGGTTCACAGCGATGGGCCAGGCAACGCACCAACAGCTCAAAATCGCTGCGGTTGCGTACATCAAGCACCGGTACTGCGCCGCTGGCCTGTTCAGCGATCGAAAGCCTGAAGCCCGCAGGATCCTGCAGTTGCGGCGCCTGCTTGTGATCGTTGCTGTTGGCCTCCTGGCCGCTTAGCACCAGGCGTTGGTAGGTCTCGCTGCTGCGGGCGCCAGTGGCCGGGGCAACCAGCAGTTGAGGTAGCTGGCGTTGCAATTGGGGCCAGAGGTCTGCCGCGGCTGTGGTAGCTGCCCACCCACGCCACCACCGCTCGGTGTTGCTGGGCGGCAATGGCAGGGGTGGCCAGGGCTTGCCGGCTCCCTCAAAGGGGCGGCAGTACTGCTCAAAGCTCAGCAGCGGGTCCATGGTGCGTTCGCAAGTGGTGGTTAGGCCTGGCGTGTGAGTTCATGCAGCGCGCAGTAATCGAGGCGATCAAGGCTGCTCTCCTCCGCGTGTTGCAGCAGCTCCAGCAGGGAGTTCAAGCCGCTGGCGTTGAGGTTCATCGCTGCGCTTTCACGCAGAAACAGGGCCAGATCCTTGCGCAACAGGCTGGTGCTGAAGTTGGGGTTGGTGTAGTGCTGCTGCAGCATGCGAGCCAGCTTTTTGTCGTAGGTGGGGGCATACAGCGCTGAGGGGCGCAGCACCTCCATGAAGGCATCCACCGGCACCTCGGCCGCCTGCACCAGCCGCAGGGCGGTGGAGAAGCCATGGGTGAGGCTGGCGATCAGTTGGTTCAGTGCCAGCTTGCTGGCCATGCCGCTGCCCACCGCTCCCATCAGCCGCGGCTGCTGGCTGAGCTCGTGCAGCAGCGGCAGTTGGCGCTCAAAACAGCTCTCGCTGCCCCCAGCCATCACCAGCAGGGTTCCTTTGAGGGCTTCCGGCTTGCTGCCCAGCACCGGCGCTTCGAGGTAGTCACCCCCCTGCTGTTGCACCTGGCCCTCGAGCTGGCGGCTTTCGCTGATGCCCATGGTGCCCATGCCCATCAAGGTGCTGCCGGCAAGGTTGCCCAGGTTGGCCACCACCTCTGCGGTGCAGGGGCCATCGCGCAGCACGCTGATCACCGTGTCGCAGCCCTGGGCTGCTCCGTTGAGCTGATGGATGGCGCTGGCGCCAGCTTGCAACAGCGGTTCGGCATGGGCCGCTGTGCGGTTCCACACGCGCAGGCTGTGGCCCTGCTCAATCAAGCGCTGACCAATGGCGGAGCCGAGCAGGCCGGTGCCGAGCAATGCAATCGATGCCATGGGCTGCAGATGTGACAGTGGTGTGACAGCAGCTGCATTTCCCCGCAGAAAAGCTGCTGGAGAGATGCAGTTCAGGCGTCTCTAGGCCGAAGAGTAGGGCTGTGTTTCCGCATTGGAATGCGCCTGATTGATTTCGCCGTGCCCCTGGCCGGCAGCCTCTGCCTCATGGGCAGCAGCAGTCTCTTCTCGCCGTTGGCGGCTCATCCGCACCACCGTGAGGAATCCGCTCGTTCGGCCCTGCTGGCGGCGGCTCCGCCGTTTGAGCACGCTCCAGATGCGGAGCTGGTGACAGCTGAGCAGAGCCAGCGCCGCTGCAACACGGGCCGCCTGATTGGCGGCTTGGCCGGCGGTGGGCTCGGTTATGCCGCATCCCGTGGGGATGGGCGTGCCTGGGCGATTCCGTTGGGCGCTCTGCTGGGCTCTCAGGTGGGCTGCCCCATGGCCCAGGGTCGGGGGCCATTGGATGGCCTGGGCTTTTGAGGGTTAGAACCGTTCGGTGCCGCATCGAGTTCATGGCCGCCACCCTGCTCACTGAGGCAGAACAGGCTGCATTGCCGCAGCAGTTGCCGCTCTGGCAGGTGAGTGAAGGCAAGCTGCAGCGCGAGTTCCGTTTTGCTGATTTTTCGGAGGCGTTCGGCTTCATGACCCGAGTGGCGTTGGCGGCCGAACTGATGGGGCATCACCCCGATTGGAGCAATGTCTACAACCAGGTCAGCATTGCGCTGGTGACGCACGATCTGGGGGGGATTTCCAGCTTGGATCGCAGCTTGGCTGAGCGCATTGATGTGTTGGCCGGCCAGCGCTGAGTGGGCTTGCTAAGCCAAGGGCAGTGACAACTGTGCCGTGGGGTTTCGCTATCTCGATCAAATCGCCAGCCGCCGTTCGCTCCAGCAGTTCCTTGAATTGGTGGATCTTGCGCTGGGGGGCAGTGATTCGGCCGAAAACGTGTTCAACCTTTCGCATCAGCTGCGTGATTCCCCGCCGATGCGGCTCTGTGAGCGCGTGCTTCGCCGCGATCCGGCCGCTCAGGCCCTGATTGAGCAGCGGCGCCCGGTGGGTCCGTACAACCTGGCCGCGCTCAAGGCCTGTGCCAAGGGCACGCTTGGCCACACCTATGCCGTGGTGATGGAAACGCTTCAGTACGACATCAACTTTTTCCCTCGGCCTGATTATTTCGCGAGCTTAGAAACCGATGCTGACTACATCAATTACAGGGTGTATGCCACCCATGATATTCATCACATCATCAGTGGGTTTAGCCTCGATGATTTCGGTGAAGCCGGTGTGATTAGCATCAGCGTGGGTCAATTTAATCACCCTGGTTTGGGTTTTACTGATCTGGTGGTATTGCTGATGAATTTCCTGCGCAATGACATGCTAGATGATGAGCTTTCCGATCAGCGGCAGCAGATTCACACCGCCAGTTATGTATTTAAGTTGATTGGTGATGGCTTGAACATGGCCGCTCGAGCCAAACCTCTTTTTCCCGTGCTGTGGGAGCAGCACTTTGATCGGGATCTCGAGGAGCTGCGGCGCGAGCTTGGGGTGGAGCCCGTTCGCGAGGGCCCGTTCAGCTGGTATTCCAATCCTGCAATCATGGCGGCGTTGGCCTGATCGGGGCAATGCAATTGCGGTTGGATGCTGAGCTGGCTGGCTTCACCGTTGAGCTGCAGCGTTTGGCGCTTGAGCATCGGTTGTTGGTGTGCACCAGCAACCGACCATTTGCCCTGGCTCTGGCCACCGGGTATGCCCTGGCCCCCAACCGCAGCGCCGGGCAATGGCTTGGCATCTGCACCAAGGCTGATGAGGCTCTGGATCTGGTGAGCGGTGTGCAACAGCCGGTGTTGGCCTTCATCAGTGAGCAGCTCGATGATGGCTGTGGCCTTGAGTTGGTGCGGCAGCTCAAGCGCCCTGGCGTGGCCACGGTGCTCACCATGGCCCAGCTGGAGGCCGGGCGCCTGCGCCGCGCTCTGCAGGGCCCCTGTGATGTGCTGCTTACCCAGAGGGGATTGCATCTGGGCCTGCTGGTGTCGGCCTTGGAGGCGATCAAGTTTGGCCAGCGTTTTGTGGATCCGGTGGTTGCCTGCGTGCTGCGTGATCACCCGCTGCAGCCCCAGGTTCAGCTGAGTGAAAGGGAGGTTGAGGTGCTGCAGTTGGTGTGTCAGGGCCGCACCAATCGTGAGATTGGCGCAGCGTTGCAGATCGCTGAAACCACAGCCCGTGGTCATG